>CAYFKI010000031.1:0-9612 GCA_964343525.1 uncultured Cyanobium sp. | reverse complement strand
CACCTGCTCTCAGCCGATCTGTATGTGCGCGTGATCAATGGTGGCGAAGCAGGACGTCTGAGCTTCAGTGAGCAGCAGGCCATCGGTGATGTCGCGGGCGGCACCCTGCCAGTGCTCCCCCACCAGGGCGCAGTTGGCGTCATTGGCGGTGGTGACCCGGCGACCCAGCTTGGGCTCCAACCACTCGGCCAGGGGCACATCCACCCATCCGGGGAGGTTGATGGCCACCCGCGCCACCCGGCCCTTGGCATCACTGGGGCCCGGATGCCCCAACCCCACCCGAAGGGCCAGCCGATCGGGATCGAGCTGTTCGATGGCCTCGGCAATCGCCATGGTCACGGCACCGGGCATCGCCGGCTGGGGGGTGGGCACCTGCAGCTCCGCCAACAGCTGGCCAGCGCTGCTGAAGCGCCCCAATTTGATCGCCGTGCCGCCCAGATCCACCCCGATCAATTGATCCATCAGAACCTCAGGAACAACTGCAATTGGGCGCCCATCGCCCCCTGACTATCAATCGAACCCTGCAGGTTGATCAACTCGGAGGCCTTGTAGTTGAGGTTGAGCTGGGGGGGCACATCGGAGCGGTTGGGGGCCGCCAGGATGGAGGCGTTGAAGCGCTGGGTGATATCGAGACCCACCTCCGAACCCAGCACCAGCTGGGTCGGCACCCGGCCCGAGCGCTGGGCCGCCGTGGTGCTGACCTGGGAATTCACATAGGTGGGATAGAGGGCGAAGCTCACCCGTTGCCCCAACGCATCACTGAGGCCCCCAAGCACCGGGGAGAGCAGGGTTTGGCCCAGGGCGGTGGCGATGGCGGCGCCGGCCTGCCCGGCCGCCAAACCGGCCAGGGTGTTGCCGCCGATCAAGGCGAGCAGCCGTTCCTCCGGTAGGGGGGGTGAGCTGCGCAGGCGAATGCTGCGGGCGAGGCGATCGGCTGGGCCACTCACACTCAGGTACACCCGCACCAAATTGAGCTGGTTGAGCGAGCTGAGCGTGCCCTGGTTGGCGAAGTCGGTGAGTGAGGGGCCCAGGGGCGTGCCCAGGGTGTTGCCAGGCACCCGCAGGCTGTCGGAGACCCGCGTGCGCAGGGCAATGTCGAGGTAGGGCACCAGCCCAAGCGAGGGGGTGAAGATCGCCACGTTGGGCGCATCCGGATCCAGGCTGAAGTTGGTGGTGAAGAGGTTGAGGCGGCCCCGCTGCAACCGCACCAACCCCGACACCGTGAGGCTGGGATCGAGCCGGCCATTGAGCCGCAGGGAGCCCGCCGTGGCAAAACTGGCCAGGTTCGGCACGCCCACGGTGAGGTCGGGGCCGAGGGTGAAGCGCAGGTTGTTGAACCCCAGCGCAGGAACATTGGGCACCAGCGATGAAGCCGCACCACTCGCCGCATCCAAGCCATCGGTGCCAAGCAGCAGCAGGGGTTGCTGGAAGTTCCAACGCTCCTCCAGCAGGGTGGAAACCGCTACCACCGGCTTGCGGGAGCCATTGGCCGGAGCCATCTCGCTCGGGGCCACGTTGATGCTGCCCTTGGAGATCGCCAGATCACCGCCCACGCTGAGGGCGTTGAGGCTGCCGTCGAGGTGCAACTGGCCATTGGCCACGGCCTTGATCTTCGGCAGGGTGAAGGGCAGGGTCTTCACCGTGAGATTCAGGCCTGGAAGGCCGGCCACCGGCCGCAGTAGGCCCAAGGTGCCCTTGCCCCGGATGGAGCCGGCCGAGCCAACGCGGGCCGCCAGCTCCTGCACCACCACCTGCTGAAAATCAAACAGTGCCAGGGCTTCCACCGCTTCCACCCGCTGGCCAAAGCACTGCAATTCACCGCCGCGCAAGCGCACGAAGCCGTTGGCAATCGGATCCTGCAGGCTGCCCCGCACCAACAGCTGCAGGTCGGCCTTGCCGCTGGTCCAGCTCACGGCTGGTTCCGCCAGGTGGGTGAGGAAGCGCAGGCCGTCATCGCGGCTAGCCACCCGCAATTCCAACTCTTGGGAACTGGGATCGAGGGGCACGCGCCCCGCCATCTCCAGACTGTTGTTGGCCCCAGAACCATGCAGGGCCAGATCGAGCACCAGCATCTGGTCTTGCAGCACCACCCGGCCCCGCTGCAGCGTGAGGGCCGTGTCCTTGAGGGCGGCATCGCTCAAGGCCAGAGTGACCTCCAGCTGGTCGCTCCGGCGCCCCAGGCGCAGCTGACCCTGGGCCTGAAGATTGCCCCGTAGGCCTTCCGGCACCGGAGTCAGCAGGGCCAGCAGGGCCAGGGGCAGGCCCGACAGGCTGAATTGACCATCGCCCGCCAGCAGCTGCCCCTGGAAGCTGAGCAGCACCGGTTGTTGGGTGAGCACCGCGTCGCGGTCGTCGGCGTTCAGCCAGAGGTGCGCCCGGGCCGCTAGGTCGGTACGGGCCGAAAGCAGGCTGGGTCCAGCCAGGCTGAGATCCAGATCCACCGCCGCCCCGATCTGCTCCAACCGCTGCAGCGGGGTGCGACTGGCCTCCAAAGCCGTTTCGCTGCTCTCGAGGTGGGCTTTGGCGATGGCCAACAGGGCTAACTGCTGCTGGAGGCTCTGGCCCAGGCTTTGAATCGTCAGGGGGCCCAGATCCGTCGCCTGACCCTGCCGGCCCAGGCCCGTACCCAGCCACTGGGGCCAGGCCATCGCCAGCTGACGCCAAAAACGATCCGACAGCTGACGTCCCTGAAGGGTGGCCCGGAAAGGGCCCATCCAGCGGCCGCTCCAATCCACCCCCAACTGGCCACCCCCGAGGGGCTCCAGAGAGCCGGAAACCTGAAACCGGCGATCGGCGTAGTGCCCCTTGAGGGCAGCGGTGCGGGCCCAAACGCCCAACAACACAGGCCGCTCCAGGCTCACCTGGCCCGCAAAAGCCAGGGGTTGGAGCGAGAGCTGGCCGCTCCCACTGAGGGCTCCGGCCAGGGGCTGGGGCCGCTGGCGGGGGCCCAGGGCCAGCTGCAGATCCGTCAGCGGCAAGCGTTCCGCTGTCCAGCGGTAGGCCCGGGGACGGCCCTGGAGGCGAAGCGAACCCTCACCCCGTTGCAGGGTTACGGCGGTGGGAACCCAGTGGCGATCCAATCGCGCCGTGAGCGTGCCCTCGGGCGCCGGGGCCAGGGCCTGCATCGCCAAGCGGCCGCCACCAGCTGGATCCCCATACCAATCGCCCACCCAGGATTCATCAAGCGCCAAGGGCCCTGCCCCGGGTTGATCCAAGCGCAGGTGCAGATCGGGCGTTAGGGCTCCGAGGGGGCCATGCACCCGCCCCTCGGCCGCCACCATGCCCTGGAGGGGAGCCCCCACCAAGGGGGAAAGACGGCTCAAGGGCACCCGCGCGAGGGCCACCTGCAGATCCAGCTCTCCGGGCCGCCAGGCCTGGCGACCGGCAATGGCCAAGGGCAGGGAGCCCGAGGCCTGCACCACCGAACTGCTGAACCGATCCAGCTGGAGCAGGTCTTGCCGCCACTGCAGATCGGAGCGCCAGGGCCCCAGCACCGGGTTGCGCCGCTGCTCGGCCTGCAGGCTGAGCTGGGGCTGGGCCGCGGTGCCCGCGAGCCGCACGCTGCCTGCGATCGGGGATTGGCTCAGCCAGGGCGGAACGGCCGTAGGGCCAAGCCAGTCCTTGAGCTGGGCCTGCCATTGGCCGCGCCAATCCAGTCGGCGGCCGATGGTGCCCTGGGCCTGCAGCCAGGAAGAGCCGCTTTGCAGCCTGAGCTGATCCACCCGAAAGCCACCCTGATGCCAATGGGCCTTGGCCGCCACCTGGCCCTGGAAGCGACCCAAACGCCAGGGCGCCGGCGTGACGCGCAAGGCCTGAGCCTGGCAACGCGCATCCAGCCTGGGGAGCTGCAAGGTTTGGGGCTTGGCTTGGGGCTTGGCCATGGCGTTCGGCTTGCCCGTGACGGGGAATGGCCATTGGCCAGCTGTCAGCCGGAGAGAGCCCTGGCAGCTCGGGGTGCCCGCCTGCCAGCGGCCAACAAGATCCCCGTCGAGCTGGCCGCTCAGGCCCGGCGCCGATTGGAGCCCCAGGCTGGGACCCAGGGCCGCCATCGACAACCGCGCCAGGCGTAGGCGGGCCTGCCAGAGGCGCTGCTGCCAGTTGCCATCAAGGGCGAAGGCCAAGCTGCCGGAATCAGCGCGGCCCCATCCGCCCTGCGACGCAAGAACCGGAGGATGGGGGCTCACGCCCACCTGAAGCTGCAGGCGATGGCGATGGGGCTGAACGGCAAAGCGCCCCCGCACCAGCACCGACTGGTGGGCCCGGGCCAGGGTTAGCTGGGCCGGCTGGCGAAGACGAAAACGCAGATCAAGCCGTGGTGGCACCGCCCCTGGCGGCAGCTCCCCCATCACCCACCACTGGCCTTGGCGGTTGGGTTGCAGCCGCGAGCGCACGCCCTCCAGGCTGATCTGGAGCACGGGCACACCCTGGCGCAGGCTGGCGATCGGATCCAGGCTCACTGCCCCGCCGGTGGCGCTGACCCAAGAGCGATCCAAGGGACCTGGATCGAGACGGGTGGGCCCCAACCGCACCCCTCCCCAACCCAGTCCCTGGTAGGGCCCCAGGTGGAAAGGATGGCCCATCACCCGGCTGACTTGCCGCTCGAGGATGGGTTTCCAAAGCCGGTAGCCCTGCCGCAGGGAGGCATCCAAGGCGGCCTGGCCTACCCAGAGCCCGCTGCCCACCACGGCCACTGACAGACCCGTGAAGCGCAGGGTCCGAGCCAGTGAGCGGTTGCTGGGTTGGAACCCTTGCTGCGGCACCTAAGCCATCCCCCGGGGCCGCGAATGCCTGTGCTCAGCGCAATATAGGGACGTTGTCGAGACCCAAACCGTGCCCATGGCCGCCGATCCGATCCTGTTTCTGGCAGGCCAGTGGCTGGGAGCAGCCAGTGGGGTGTTGGCCGTGATCACCCTGGCCGCCTACCTGGCGCGCTGGGGATTGCGCTTCCGGCTCGTGGGCGTCACCAGTTTCACGGCGCTCCTGGCCGTGTCCTGCCTGGCCTTCGCGGTGAGCTACACCCCCAGGGTGACCCTGGAAGGGGCCGTGAGTGTGCCTGTGGTGTTCGACAACGGCAGTGATCTGGTGATTGCCGCCGCCCCGGCCGACCTCCCGCCCTCGGCCTTCGCTCCCACGGTGCAACAGGTGGCCCAGAACCTGCGCGGCAGCGGCCGCAGTTCAGCCGACGGCCTGGTGCGCGTGCGTCTGCGCCGGGTGGAGAGCCAACCGGATGGCCGCAGCAAACCGGTGGTGCTGGCCGAGGCCAGTCGCAATCTGGCCACGGGGGCGGTGAGCGTGTTGCCGGGATGAGCCTGCAGCTGCCGGCCCACTTCCACCGCGAACAACGCCAATTGGAAGCTGCCCAAATCTCCAGCTGGCAGCAGCTGGCGGAGCTGGATGATCAGGCCCTGCGGTCGCTCGGCCGCAGCGGCGGTGCCAGCGAGCTACGGCTTGGCAAATTGCGGGCCCAGGCTCGACTGGTGGTGGAGGTGGGGCTCGAACCTGCCGAAGCCGCCCTCTTGCTCTACGCCGGGATCGCCAATTGCACGGGCCTAGCCCAGGCCCAACCCCAACAGCTTCTGGTGCAGATGGGCCGCCTGCAACGCAGCCTCACCGGCATGGCCGCCCCCCTGCTGGATCTGGCCACCTTGAACAGCTGGATCCGGCGGGCCCAGCAGTGCAACAGTCGCCGGGCCAAAAACTGACCCAAGGGCCCGGGCGTCCGCCTGGGCAACTCTTTGAAATAGACCTGATGGTGGGCACGCCCCCTGCCTTTGACGCCCTCGACCATGCATCGGTTCCGTCAAGCCCTCTTCGCTGCCGGCCTGGGTGGGATCCTGCTGAGCTGGGCTGGCCTGCCCCCAGCCCAGGCACAGTCGCAATTGCTGGATGCGGTGAAGCAGAACCCGGCCCTGGCCAAACAGCTCTGCAGCCAGTTGCGCCAGATGAACGCAGCGGGCCTGTCGTCCACCTCGAGCCAGGCGGTGGCCACCATCGCCCAGCAACAAAAACTGAGCAACGCCGATGCCGAGGTGCTCACCACCTACGTGGTGGGCATCTATTGCCCCGACGTGCGCTGACGATGGGGTCTGCGTGAGCTCGCCCCGCGCAGCCTGGCAGGACGCCTGGATGCCGTGCCGCGATGGCACCCGGCTCATCGCCCGCATCTGGTCACCACCCACAGGAGCGGGACCATGGCCCGCGCTGTTGATGCGTCAGCCCTACGGGCGGGCGATCGCTTCCACCGTCACCTACGCCCACCCCAGCTGGTACGCGGCCCATGGGTTTCTGGTGGTGGTGCAGGACGTGCGCGGTCGGGGCGATTCCGAGGGTGACTTCAACGGCTTCAGCCAGGAAGCACCCGACAGCGCCGATGCCGTGCGCTGGGTGCGCCAGCTGGGTGCCTGCAATGGCCGGGTGGGCACCTATGGCTTTTCTTACCAAGGATTGAGTCAGCTGCTCAACGACAGCGGTACGCCCGCCAGCTCAGCCGACGGCCTGCCCGACTGCCTGGCCCCGGCGATGGCCGGGTTGGATGAACGCCTCCATTGGGCCAGTGAGGGCGGAGCCCATTGGTGGTCGCTTGGGCTGGGCTGGGGGCTGCAATTGGCGGCCCAACGCTGCGCCCGCCAAGGCGACCACCAGGGCTGGCAGGCCATTCGCCAGTGCCTGGAAAGCGGGCAACACACCACGCATGGCCTTGCCCTGCTGGAGCGCTACGACCCCACGGGTATGGCACTCACCTGGCTGCGACGGGATCCGGGCCAACGGGATGGCTGGCTGGTTCACCAACCAACCGCTGAGCTGCTGCGCCAACCGATGCTGCTATTGGCGGGCTGGCATGACCCCCACCTGCGCGGGGTGCTGGACCTTTACGAACGCTCCCGGGCGGCGGGCGGGACGCCGCATTTACGCATCGGCGCCTGGAGCCACCTCGATTGGCCCGGCGGAGCCGACCAGCTGCAGCTGGCTTTTTTCAAACAGCATCTTCAGCAGGCACCAACGGAGCCCAAGCCCCGCGGCGATCTGGGCGCCAGCCCCATCGCTTGGCAGGCCAGGCCCCATGGCCCCTGGCGGCCCCTACCAACCGCCCTCCCCCAGGAGCAGGGCGCGCACCAGCGCTGGCAGCTGCGCGGCGAGCAGCTGCTGCCAGCCTCCACAAACACCGCCACCAAGACCAACCCTCGTCCTGGTGATCCCTTGAGCCTGGAGCGCACGATCGTGCACGACCCCTGGAGACCGGTGCCGGGCCGCGGTGGGCACCTGGATCCCAACCCGGGCTGCCCAGAGCGGGGCGACCTCGATCAGCGCCGGGATGTGGCCTGCTTCACCAGCGAACCCCTGGCAGCGCCCCTCCAACTCCTGGGCCGCCCCCAGCTCCGAATCCAGGTTGGGGCCGACCAAAGCGGATTTGATCTCTGCGTTGCCCTCTCCCACGTTGGCCGTGATCAGGCGGGGCAAATCCAGAGTGTGCGCCAGTTGGGCACCGGCTTCGCCCGGTTTCGCGGCGAAGGCTGCCTGCAAAGCGCCGATCGGCTGGTGGAGCTGCAACCGCTGGTGGCGGAGCTGGCAGCGGGGGATCAACTCAGGCTCTCGATCGCAGGATCGGCCTGGCCGCAGATTGCCCTCAACCCCGGCGATGGCTCGCAGCCGATGGGCGGCCCGAGCCTCCACCACCGGGTGATCAGCTTGACCCTGAACCTGGAAACCAGCGAGCTCAGTCTTTCTCCCCTGATCGAGCCGAAGCCCTGCAGCAACAGCCAACCTGGGGCAAACTGAGGCCCATTGTCTCCCCCCCTTCCATGCGGAGCCTCCTGCGCCCCTTCTCCAAGCCCCTGGTTGCGGCTGCCGTACTGGGCTCCACCCTGCTGGGGTTCACGGGCCTACCCCTGGCGGCATCAGCCCAGGGTCAGCAAGCGGGCCAAAGCCAGATCGCCCAAGCGGCTAGCCAATCGCCAGCTGCTTCAACCCCGGCAGCCGAGCAGGCCCTAACGGAGGCGCAGGCCCGCACCGTGGCCAACCTGATCCTGCAGGCGGTGAAAACAGGCAACGCCAACGCCCGCTACAACCAATTCGCCGACGAACTCAAGGCTGTCACCAGCCCATCAATGGTGCAGCGCACCATGAAAACCCAGCCCAAGCTGCTGAGCTGGAAGCTGGTGAGCATCAGCCGCGGTGTGCGCAACACCACCGTGGAGGCAGCCCTCACCACCGCCAAGGGGCCGCGGGATCTGTTCATCGTGCTGAACAGCAACGGCAAGATCGTGGGCTATCACTTTGATCGCTCCGATCAGGCCGCCAGCAAGGTGGCGGCGGCCTTTGTGACGGCCCTGGCTGGTGGCCAATACATCAGTGCCCGCAGCTTTTTGAGCCTGGCTCTGCAGAAGGAGATCAGCCCGGCGGCCCTGCAGCAAAAGTGGCAGGAGCTGCAACAACTCACCGGCAATTTCATCGCCGTGAAGAAAGCCGTGGAGGCCAACAGCACCGCCAATGCCCGGCTCGTGCTGGTGGTGACGGCCTTCAACCGCCTCACCGACAACCTGTTTGTGATCCTTGACGACCACAACCAGATCGTGGGTGTCGACTTCCCGATCGACCCCAACAAACCCCAGCCCGTCAACTAACGATCCGGCTTTGCCAACCCAAGCTTGAGAAGCCGCTGGGGGCTGCAAAACCCGCGTAAGCTCGCGCGCAAACGCAGTTGCTCAATGGTCTTGCTCAGCCTCGATTGGATGGTGCAAGACGGCCATCGGCTGGCCACCTGCGAACACGACCATCCCTTCGCCGTGCTGGGCCCCCAACCCCTCGAGGGCGGCGGTTGGGTGGTGCGGGTTTGGATGCCGGAGGCCGAGCGGGTCGAATTCCTCGACGGCGGTCAAACCATCCCTATGGGCACCCCCAACCACCCCTGGGTGTTTGAGGCGGAACTGGGCCATCAGCCAGGTCCGGGTTACCAGGTGCGGGTCAATCGGGGGGGCATCGAGCACACCCAGCACGATCCCTGGGCCTTCCGCGAACCCTGGATGGGTGAGCTCGACCAGCTCCTCTTTGCCGAGGGCAACCACCACCACATCTGGCGCAAGATGGGCGCCCACGTCGGGCAGCAGCACGGCGTTGAGGGGGTCCAGTTCTGCATTTGGGCACCCAATGCCCGCAGCATTTCCGTGCTCGGCGATTTCAACAGCTGGGATGGCCGCCATCACCCGATGCAATCGCGGCTTGGGGGCTGCTGGGAACTGTTCATCCCCGGGCTCAAGCCCGGCCAGATCTACAAATACGAAATCCGGGCCCAGAACGGCCACTGCTATCAGAAAGCCGATCCCTACGGGTTCCGCCACGAGGTGCGGCCCAACAACGGCTCGATCGTGGAAGCGATCGGCAACTACGCCTGGGCCGATAGCGCCTGGCTGGACCAACGGGACAGCCGCAACCCGCTCGACCAGCCCGTGGCGGTGTACGAAATGCACCTCGGTAGCTGGATCCATGCCAGTGCCGATCAGCCCTACATCGAAGCCGATGGCACGCCCCGTCCGCCCGTACCGGCCGCCGATCTGAAGCCCGGCGCCCGTCTGCTCACCTACCCCGAGCTGGCCGATCGGGTGATCCCCTACGTGA
>CAYFKI010000030.1:0-10164 GCA_964343525.1 uncultured Cyanobium sp. | reverse complement strand
CTGAAATCACCCCCAAAGCGGTGAGAGACTGGGGGTTCTGCGCTTTTGTCTGGGCCCCATGGCGGTGCATGTGCTGCTCTTCGACGCCGGCAGCGACCAGGAGGGCATCCATTCCCTGGAACTCAACGGCACCACGGTGGTGCTTCTGTTTGAAGACCGGGATGACGCCGAGCGCTACGCCGGCCTGCTCGAAGCCCAGGATTTCCCGGTGCCCACGGTGGAGCGGCTTGATCGCCAGGAGATGGAATTGTTCTGCAGCCAGGCGGGATACGAAGCCCGGTTTGTGCCCTCCGGGTTCCTTCCCCAGAGCGCCGAGGATCGCCTCCTGATTGCGCCCCCCGAGCGCAACATGGATGTCTCCAACTGGCAGGAGAACGCGCCAGAGCCCAGCCAACAGAGCAGCCAACAACCCAGCGGCGAAACGATTCACAGCGACGATCCCGAGCTGGAGGCCTTCCGCCGCAAGTTGGAGGGTCTGTTGTGACAGGGCCCGGCTCCCTTGCCGGGTCTGGTGATCGCGGCCATCTGCTCACGGAACAGGCCCATCCCGCCAGTCAGACCCTCGATCAGCTCCCCACCGACGCCTTGGTTGAGCTGTTCTGCCGCAACGACCTGGATCCCCAACGGGCCGTGGCTGCCGCCGCTCCCCAGCTCACGGCGGCGGTGGAGGCGATTGCTGACCGGCTGCGCGCTGGAGGCCGCTTGTTTTATCTGGGGGCAGGCACCTCAGGTCGGCTCGGGGTGCTGGATGCGGCGGAGTGCCCGCCCACGTTTTGCTCACCGCCTGAGTTGGTGCAGGGGGTGTTGGCTGGGGGAGCCCCAGCCCTGTTGCGCAGTTCGGAGGGCCTGGAGGATCTGCCTGATGCCGGCATCGACGATCTCAAGGCGCGCGGTTTTGCTGCGGCCGATTGCTTGGTGGGGATCGCCGCCGGGGGCACCACCCCCTATGTGATCGGAGCCCTGGCCCATGCCCGATCGATCGGCGCCTTGACCATCGCCCTGGCCTGCGTGCCAGCCGATCAGGCGCCGATGCCTTGCGACATTGACCTGCGCCTGTTGACCGGGCCCGAACTGGTGGCTGGCTCCACCAGGCTCAAGGCTGGAACTGCCACCAAAATGGCCCTCAACATCCTCTCCACCGGGGTGATGGTGCGGCTGGGCAAGGTGCACGGCAACCGCATGGTGGATGTGGCCGTCACCAATGCCAAGTTGGAGGACCGGGCGCTTCGCATCCTGCGCGACCTGGCGGATGTGCCCCGCGATCAGGGTCGGACCTTGCTTGAGGCTTCCTCGGGTTCGGTGAAGCAGGCCCTGGTGATGGCCTTGACCGGCCTCGATGCGGAGCCAGCAGCCACGGCCTTGGCCGAGCATGGGCCGAGTCTTCGCTCCACCCTGGCGGCCCTGGACTACCGCCTGAAGGCCCCCCAGTAGGGCGTCGTGAACAAATCCACCCGTCGCCGGGTGGCGGCGGGCACCGCCTCTTTGGGGGTCATCAGGGCATGGCGCAGGGCATGGTGGGCTCCACTGGGGATTCGGTGGGCCGCTAGCCGTTCGGCGGTCATGCGCACGATTTCCTGGGCCATGGCGGCATTGGCCCTGAGGTTGTCGATCACCATCTCCACCGTCACGCTGGCGTGCTCCTGGTGCCAGCAGTCGTAGTCGGTGGCCATGGCCAAGGTGCTGTAGGCGATTTCCGCCTCCCGGGCCAGGCGCGCCTCGGTGTGATTGGTCATGCCGATCACCGAACAGCCCCAGCTGCGATAGAGCTCGGATTCGGCGCGGGTGGAGAAGGCCGGTCCCTCCATGCACAGGTATGTGCCGCCCCGGTGCAGGGTGCGTCCTTCCGGCATCAGGCTTTCCCCCACGTCCGCCAGCAGACGGCTGAGGGCCGGGCAGAAGGGATCGGCCAGGCCCACATGGGCCACAGCACCATCGCCAAAAAAGGTGAGCGGCCGTTGGTGGGTGCGGTCAATGAACTGATCGGGCACCACCATGTCGAGGGGGCGCACGTGTTCCTGCAGGGATCCCACCGCCGACACCGAGAGGATCCAGCGCACCCCGAGGGAGCGCAGGGCCCAAATGTTGGCGCGGTAGGGCACCTCTGTCGGCGTGAAGCTGTGGTGCCGGCCATGGCGGGCGAGGAACACCACCTCCAGATCCCCAATCCGACCGAGCCGCAGGGCATCAGACGGCTTGCCGTAGGGGGTTTTCACCTTCACCTTGCGCACGTCCTCCAGCCCATCCATGGCGTAGAGGCCACTGCCGCCAATCACCCCCAAGCGTGCGCTTTGTAGATCGCCGCCATGGAGATCAGACGTTGGCTGTTCTTCGGGATGGCTGGCCATGGCACACCGGGCTTCTAGCGGCCATTGTGGCGCCAGCACCGGGGCTCAAATCCATCCCAGACGCCTGCCAAGGCCCATCCCATGGCGCGGCCCCATACAGTTTGGGTTGCTATTTCAGCCCCGTGACCAAAGCCTTGATGGACACCGATGCCGGCAGCATCGAAATTGAGCTGTTTGATGCGGATGCTCCCGGCACCGTGGCCAACTTCGTCAAATTGGCCGAATCGGGCTTCTACGACGGCCTCGCCTTCCATCGGGTGATCGATGGCTTCATGGCCCAGGGTGGTTGCCCCAATAGCCGTGAAGGCTCCCGGGGGATGGCCGGTACCGGTGGTCCTGGCTACACGATCAATTGCGAAATCAACGGCAACAAGCACCAAGCCGGCAGCTTGTCCATGGCCCATGCCGGTAAAAACACCGGCGGCTCCCAGTTCTTCCTGTGCCATGGCGCCCAACCCCACCTCGATGGGGTCCACACCGTCTTTGGTCACACCGGCAACCTTGACGTGGTGTTGGCGATCAAGAAGGGCACCAAGATCAACAAGGTCACCATTCAAAAGTGACCAACCAGGGGTCACGATCCAAAAGTGACCCCTCTAGCCCTGGCGCTAATGCCAGACCAGAAAAGCATCGGGTTCCAGGAGCTGGAGCCCGGTGCCGTGCGGTGATTGCGGCTGTAGGTCGCTGAGTGGGCGCCGCTCGGCTTCCAATGCAACGCTCGGGTGGCTGCTGCGCTGACCGTCGGGGGCCATCAGCAAACTCACCTGACCCGTGCCTTGCCAGCCAGCCATGGCGGCGAGCAATTGGCCAATGGCCTCCCGTTGGAGGCTTTGGCCATCGCCGGGGCCCACCAGTACGGCGAGATCGGGCTGGTTGAGCAGGGCTAGCAAGCGGGGATGGTCCTCGCGCTCCAGGCTCATGCCAAGCGTCGATGCCAAATGAGCCAGTTGGTCGTGGTGGCGGTGGGCTTGGCTGGGCGAGTTGTCGCTAGAGGCTGGATCCTGCTGCCAGGCCAGAACGGCTTTAGGGCCGTCGATCAGGTGACCCAATTTGGTGCGCTTGGCCTGGAGGTAGGCCGCGTTGTGCTGGCCCGCATCCATCACCAGCGGTACCCGCTCTTCAACCTGCAATCCGTAGCCCCCTAGGCCCGCGATTTTGCGGGGATTGTTGGTGATCAATTTGAGCCGGTGCACCCCCAGATCACTCAGGATTTGGGCGCCTACCCCGTAGTTGCGCAGGTCGGCGGCAAACCCCAGTTTTTCGTTGGCCTCGACGGTGTCGAGCCCGGAATCCTGCAGGGAGTAGGCCTTGAGTTTGTTGATCAGGCCGATGCCGCGGCCCTCCTGCCGCAAATACACCACTACCCCTTCGCCTGCCGCTTCCAGCATCCGCAGGGCAGCCTCGAGCTGGGGCCGGCAATCACAGCGCAACGATCCAAAGGCGTCGCCGGTGAGGCATTCCGAGTGCACCCGAACCAGCACAGGCCCCTCGGCCGCCTCGGGGTGTCCTTTGATGATGGCCACATGTTCGCTGCCATCGAGTTCATTGCGGTAGCCAATGGCGCGAAAGCTGCCAAAGGCGCTGGGAAGGGCCGCCTCGGCCTGACGCCGCACAAAACGCTCCGTATCCAGCCGGTAGCGGATCAGATCCGCAATGTTGATCAGCCTGAGGCCATGCCGCTTGGCATAGTCCACCAACTGGGGTAGCCGGGCCATGGAGCCGTCGGCATTTTGGATTTCGCAAATCACCCCAGCCGGGTAGAGGCCAGCCAGCCTGGCCAGGTCCACCGCAGCCTCGGTATGGCCGGCCCGCTTGAGCACCCCGCCCTGTTTGGCCCGCAGCGGAAAGATGTGGCCCGGGCGGCGCAAATCACTCGGACGGCTCTGGGGATGGATGGCGACCTGAATCGTGCGCGCCCGGTCATCGGCGGAAATGCCGGTGCTCACGCCGTGTTCGGGGCCGGCATCCACGCTCACGGTGAAGGCCGTCTGGTTGCTGTCGGTGTTGCGATCCACCATGAGGGGTAGATCGAGGGCATCGAGCCGTTCGCCCTCCATCGCTAGGCAGATCAGGCCCCTGGCCTCGGTGGCCATGAAATTGATCTGCTCCGGGGTGGCGAACTGGGCCGCGCAGATCAGATCCCCTTCGTTTTCCCGGTTTTCGTCGTCCACCACCACGATCGACTCGCCATTGCGAATCGCCGCCAGGGCATCGGCAATGGGATCGAAGGCAATGGCCGAGCTTTGGCTTGGTTTCGAAGCAGGCTGAGAACTCAGCGGATCACGCAGAACGGTCAAGGGGATGCCAACCAGGCCCGTAGGCCCACGAGCAATCATCCTTTATAAAGCCCGGGTCGGTCCGCACGATGGTGGCAGCGATGGCAAGCAAGCGCGTTGCGGTGATTGGCGCCAGTGGCTACGGGGGCCTGCAAACCCTGCGCCTGCTGCACCAACACCCTGAGCTCACCGTCACCTTTCTCGGTGGTGAGCGCAGCAGCGGCAAGCGCTGGAGTGAGCTGGTGCCGTTTTTGCCCTTACCCGGTGATCCGGTGGTGCAGAGCCCCGATCCCGAGCTGATCGCCGATCAGGCCGATTTTGCCGTTCTCAGCCTGCCCAATGGACTGGCGGCCCAGATGGTGCCGGCCCTTCTGGAGCGGGGGGTGCGGGTGGTGGATCTCTCCGCCGACTACCGCTACCGCAGCCTGCGGCAGTGGCAGGACGTGTATGCGGCGGAAGCCCAGGAATGGCAACGCCACGACAGCCTTCTTTGCGAGCAGGCGGTGTATGGGTTGCCGGAATGGGACGCCGATCGCATCAGCAAGGCCCGGTTGGTGGCAGCCCCTGGCTGTTTCCCCACGGCGTCGTTGCTGGGGTTGTTGCCCTTCCTGCACCAAGGGCTGATCGAGACCAGCGGCATCGTGATCGACGCCAAGACCGGCACCTCAGGCGGGGGTCGCGCCGCCAAGGAGCATCTGTTGTTGGCTGAGGCCTCCGAGGGGGTTGCCCCCTATGGCGTGGTGGGCCATCGCCACACCAGCGAAATCGAGCAGGCTGCCTCTCATGCAGCTGGTCAGGCCATCCAGTTGCAATTCACGCCGCACCTGATCCCCATGGTGCGCGGACTCTTGGCCACGGTCTATTGCCGCCTGCGGGATCCGGGCCTGCGGGCTGAGGATTGCCGCACCTTGCTGGAGGCCTCGTACCGCCAAGCGGCCTGTGTGGATGTGCTGCCCGTGGGCACCTACCCCTCCACCAAGTGGGTGCGCCAGACCAACCGGGCCCTGCTATCGGTGCAAGTGGACGCCCGGACGGGGCAATTGATCGTGATGACGGCCATCGACAACCTGGTGAAGGGCCAGGCGGGCCAGGGGGTTCAGTGCCTCAACGTGATGGCTGGCCTCGAGGCCACCACCGGACTGCCCTTGTTGCCCTTCTATCCCTGAGGCTTAAAGCCCGAGCCTTTGGGCTGCGAGGGCCACGGCCAGCGGAAGAATGCGGTGTTCCTGCCGATGGATCCGCTCACTCAAGCGCGCATGGTCATCATTGCTGTGCACGGGCACGGCCGCCTGGACCAGGATTTCGCCGGCATCCACCGCCTCACTCACCAAGTGGGCTGTGCAGCCCGTGAGCTTCACCCCGGCTGCCAGCGCCTGACCCACCCCATCAAGGCCTCGAAAACTCGGCAGCAGCGAGGGGTGGATGTTGATCAACCGATTGGGAAACGCCTGGATCAGCACCGGCGTCACAATCCGCATCCAGCCAGCCATCACCACCAGATCCACGTTGTGGACGTTGAAGGCGGCGATCAGGGCCTGATCAAGCGCTTCCCGGTTCGGATAGGCGCGATGGTCAATCAGGGTGTGGGGGATTCCCAGACGCTCGGCGCGGGTCTGGGCGCCGCAGCCGGCGTTGTTCACCACCAACAGGGCGATCGTTGCCCAGCCTGAGCTGCAGGCCCGCGCCAGGGCCTCAAAGTTGCTGCCTTCGCCCGATGCCATCACCCCAAGCCGCAGGCAACGCGCGTTTGGTTGCCAGTCCTGTGGCAATGGCCACTGGACGGAGGGGTCCTGATCGCTAGCGTCGAGGAAAGCGGGCATTACGCCATGTCCCATCTCACCATCCTGCCAACGGTTCTCCGTGATGCGCAGGTGCTGGCCTCAGCCCTGATCTCCCTGGGCCATCAACCCCAATGGGGGGGAGCCATGGCCGGTTTCGCCGACGCCGAGCAGCCGGTGGTGCTTCAAGTCAGCGTGGTCCAAGGGCGCGGCCAGGGGGTCAGCCTGGGCTGGCTCCGTCAGGCTGATGGGTCCTTGGCCATGGTGGGGGATCTGCAGCGCCTGAGCCGCTCCCATTCCGCCCAACGCCTGTTAGGACAGATCACCCGCAGCTATGCCGCCCAGTTGGCGCTGCGGGAGGCGGCTGAACACTTTGGGCCTGGTCAGGTCACTCTGGTTCGCTGAGCCCATTTGGCGGTGCCCCACTTTCACCTCGACCTGCGCGCCTCCCATCAGCACCTGGTGCAGGTGCACCTCCGCCATCGGCCCAAGCTGCCGGTTTTGCGGCTGAGCTTGCCGAGCTGGACCCCGGGCTCCTATTTGATCCGCGACTACGTGCGGCAGTTGGAGGGCTTGGAGATTGCCCAGGGGGGGACGAGCCTGGACGTCATCCGCACCGGGACCTCCACGTGGCAGGTGGAGCTGCCCGATCTGAGCCCGGTGGATCTGCGTTACCGGTTGGTGGCACCCGAACTCACGGTGCGCACCTGCCATCTCACCAGCGACCACGGCTTTCTGGCGCTCGCGGCCGTGGTCCTGTTGATCGAGGGGGAGCGCTGGAGTCGCCACACGATCAGCCTGGATCTCCCCGAGGGATGGAAGGGATTTGTGCCCCTGCCCCCATCGGCTGAGGGATGGTGCGCCAATGATTTTGACGCGCTGATTGATGCGCCGATCGAGGCGGGCCCGCACCAGGAGCACGCCTTTTCCGTGGCGGGGGTGCCCCACCGTTGGGTGGGCTGGGGCCGCGATCTCATGGGCCGCGATGTGGCCGCTGATCCGCAGTGGCTGGTCGATGTGGAGCGGGTCTGCCTGGCCTGTTGTCGTCTGATGGGGGAAGAACGGCCCGCGGCCGATTCCTACCTGTTTGTGTTGCACCTCACCGCCGATGGCTATGGCGGCCTCGAACATGACAACAGCACGGTGCTGCAGTTCGGACGCCGGGCCCTGGCCAAGCCCGATGGACGCCGAAAACTGCTCCAGTTGGTGGCCCATGAATACCTGCACCAGTGGAATGTGCGCCGGCTTCGGCCTTCCGAGCTCACCCCCTACGACTACGGCCAGGCCGTGGTTGTTCCCACCCTGTGGTTTGCCGAGGGCATCACCAGCTACGTCGACCAGCTCCTGCCCCACGCGGCTGGGATCACCTCGCAGGCTTCGGTCTTGGAGGATCTCGGCGCCGATCTCAGTCGCTATTGGCTCACGCCCGGTAGGGCTGTGCAGAGCTTGAAGGCCAGCGGGGAGGAGGCCTGGGTCAAGCTCTACAAAAGCGACGCCCATTCCTTCAACAACCAAATCAGCTATTACCTCAAGGGTGCCGTTCTGGCCCTGGTGCTCGATTTGCACCTGCGTCGCCATGGGGCCTGTTTGCCCCAGGTGCTTCAGGCCCTGTGGCAAAGCCACGGTCGCTGGGGCCGGGGCTATGGCGAGGCTGATCTGCTCGCGTGCTTTGCCAGCTTTTGCCCTGAGCTTCGGAATCTTCTGCCCGTTTGGTTGCAGAGCTGCAGCGATCCTCCCCTGGAGGAGTATCTGGTGGATGTGGGTCTCAAGTTGGTGCCTGAGCGGGCCAGCCACTGCGATCTTGGTGCCACGTTTGAAGCGCCGATGGCCAGCGGTAGTGATCTACGGGTGCAACGCATCCAACGGGATGGCCCTGCCTGTGCTGCAGGGTTGATGGTTGGGGATGAGCTGGTGGCCATCGATCGGCAGCGGGTGCGCAGCACCGACGACCTCACAGCCCTGCTCTCGCCTGACTGGGCCAATCAGGAGCACTGCTTGCTGGTCTGCCGCGACCAGCAACTCAGGGAGCTTCTGGTTACCCCAGCTCCGGTGGCGATCAAGGCTTGGTCGTTGCAGTCCGATCCCGATGCAACGGATCACCAACTCCAGGTGCGGCAACGCTGGCTTGCCCTGCAGGTGCCATGACCGCGGCTCCGCAGCAAACCTCCTGGATGGCAGCCGCCGCAGCTGGTTTGTTGGTCTTTGGTGGTGCTGGCTGGCTGGTGCGCGATTGGCGCAATGGGATCCATCCCGCTCCGATGGCTCCGGCCCCGGGAGAGCATGCCGTTCCAGCGCCCCCTCCCCAGGTGGCCTGGGTGTCTCCGCTGCAACACAGCTGCGCTGTGCATGATGTTGGTCAACGTCAGCGGCTCCAACGGCTGATGGCCCAGCTGCGGGCCACCCCGGTTCAGGTGCACGTGGATTCCAGTAATTACGGCGAGCGCTACGGCCGTGATGCCTTTGGGAACGCCGTCAACCCCAAGCCCCAGGTGGTGGTGTTGCATGAAACCGTCTATGGCATCAATTCAGCCATCAACACCTTTGTCACCCACCATGACTCCGACAGCGATCAGGTGAGCTACCACGCTTTGATTGCCCAGGATGGCCATGTAGTGAAGTTGGTGGATCCCAGCAAACGGGCCTTTGGAGCCGGTAATTCGGCTTTCAACGGCCACTGGATTGTGACCAACCCCAAGGTGGGTGGCTCCGTGAACAATTTCGCCCTGCACGTGAGCCTGGAAACACCGCTGGATGGTGAAAACGACAACCCAGGTCACAGCGGCTACTTAGCCGCCCAGTACGACGCCCTGGCTGCCCTCTTAGCCGAGTGGATGGTGCGTTTTCAGATCCCCCCGGAGAACATCACCACCCACCGGGCCGTGGACCTGGGTGGGGAAAGGGCTGATCCCCGCAGCTTCGATTGGCAGGCCCTGCAGGAGCGACTCCAGGATCTGGGCATGCTCTGCTGAAGGGGCTGTGCAACCAGGATTCAGCCAGGATTCAGATCACGCTGGTGGCTGGGGCCTGTTGCACGCCGTAGATCACCGCATGCAATTCCGGATCCTGCATCGCCCGCAGGATGCGACGGGGATAGTCGAGTTTGCCGTTGTGCAGGTAGGCCAGCGTGGCAAGCGCTTTGGCATCGCGGGCGTTGCCACTGGCTTGCAGCATGCGGTTTTGGGGGAAGCGGAGTTCTTTGCTTAACCGCGCAAATTTGCCGATTAAGAGGGTCACGTTTTGGTCGGGATCCAAGAGACGATCACGGGCCTGGCTGATCTGTTCGTCGCTGGGGTGGGGTGGCAGCAAACCCTGGTGCTCCAGTTCTTCAACCCCCAATTGGGCGGGTCCGTGGGTGTGAAAGAGCCCCGAATGGGCCGCCAATGGGAGATCCTCGCCAGGTTTCGCATGGCGCATTTCGTCGAACAGCACCGCCGCCACCAGCATTGGGTTCACATGCCGCCGCTCGGATTCGCGCAGGATCAAAGGCTGCAGTTCCTGGATTCGGCCGAGGGTGTAGCTGCGCAGCGGTTGGAGTTGGTCGATGCCAGCGGTGAATAGCTGGGCGAGCCGGGGCTGGGATCCATGAACACCAAAGCGCTGGTGCAGGGCCTTGAGTTCAGCAGGCGAGAACTGGATCGGATCAGCCCCTTCAGCCAGGCTGGGGTTGATACCCATGCTGCTGCTGAGCCCTGGATCGAGGAGGAGCAGGGGGCGGCTCTGGCGTTGACTCAAGGGCACCACCGCCAAAGCCGCCACCAGGGCCAG
>CAYFKI010000029.1:0-10241 GCA_964343525.1 uncultured Cyanobium sp. | reverse complement strand
GCCGAAGGGCCCCTCGCAGCCCCGCAGCAGGTGCCATCGCCGCCCGCGCCAGCTCGAGTGGCGCCAACACCAGCGCCAATCTCGGCAGCAATCCCTGCGCCGATGCCCCCATCAAGCCAACCATCCCTGATGGCCGGGCTCAGCCTGCCGACTCCAGAGGACGACGGGCCAGCTGCTGCCCCGGCCGATGACCTGGAGAGCTCGGCCTCTGGGGCCCAGGGTTCCGCCGTGGTGAGCCTGGTGGACCGGATCCTGGTGGCCGCGCTGAACGCCGGTGCCAGCGACATCCACGTGGAACCCCAGGAGGCGGGCCTGGAAATCCGCTTCCGCATCGATGGGGTGCTGCACAAGTTGCTGGAGGACCTGCCCAGAACCCTGGTGCCGGCGATCACCTCCCGCTTCAAAATCATGGCCGACCTGGACATCGCCGAACGGCGCCTGCCCCAGGACGGCCGCATCCGCCGCAGCTACCGCGGCCGCACGATGGATTTTCGGGTCAGCACCCTGCCGAGCCGCCACGGAGAAAAGGTGTGCCTGCGGCTGCTCGATAGCGGCGCCACCCAGCTCGGCCTCGACACCCTGATCACCGACAGCAGCTCCCGGGCCGAACTGCGGGCCCTGGGGGCCAAACCCTTCGGGATGATCCTGGTGACAGGGCCCACCGGCTCGGGCAAATCCACCACCCTCTATGCCCTGCTCTCGGAGCGCAACGACCCGGGCATCAACATCTCCACCGTCGAAGACCCGATCGAATACACCCTCCAGGGCATCACCCAGACCCAGGTGAACCGCGACAAGGGTCTCGACTTCAGCACCGCCCTGCGGGCCTTCATGCGCCAGGACCCCGACGTGCTGCTGGTGGGCGAAACCCGCGACATCGAAACGGCCAAAACGGCCACCGAAGCGGCCCTCACCGGCCACCTGGTGCTCACCACCCTGCACTGCAACGATGCGGCCAGCGCCATCGCCCGCTTGGACGAAATGGGCGTGGAGCCCTTCATGGTGAGCGCCTCCCTGATCGGGATCGTCTCGCAGCGCCTGCTTAGGCGGGTGTGCAGCCACTGCCGCCTTCCCTACCAACCCAGCAGCGAAGAACTCGGGCGCTTTGGTCTGTTGGCCAGCCACGAGAGCGCTGTGACCTTCTTCAAGGCCCATCCCCCCGACAACGGCCCGGGGGCCTGTAGCCATTGCCAGGGGAATGGCTACCGCGGCCGGGTGGGGGTCTACGAGATCCTGCGCATGACGGAGGCGATCGCGGCGGCGGTGGCCAAGCGGGCCAGCACCGATGTGCTGCGGCGCATGGCCCTGGAAAGCGGCATGAAAACCCTGCTCGGCTACGGGCTGGAACTGGTGCGCCAAGGTCACACCACCCTGGAGGAGGTGGAGCGGATGCTGCTCACCGATGCGGGGCTGGAGTCGGAACGGCGGGCCCGCTCCCTCAGCGCCCTCACCTGCCAAAGCTGTGGGGCCGGATTGCGGGACGAATGGCTGGAGTGTCCGTACTGTTTAACCGTGCGGAGCTGAGGGCGGAACCGGGCGGATGGAGCTCCAGATCGAAACCTTGATGGCCGAGTTGGTGGCAGGCGGTGGCAGCGACCTCCACCTGGCGGCGGGCCAGGCGCCCTATGGACGCTTCAGCGGCCAACTGCGGCCGATGCGAGACGCGCTGCTGGAGGAGGAACAGTGCAATCAGCTGATCTTTTCCCTGCTCAACAACGCCCAGCGCAAGCAACTCGAGCAGACCTGGGAACTGGACTGCTCCTACGGGCTGAGGGATGTGTCGCGCTTTCGGGTGAACGTGTACCGCCAACGGGGCACCTACGCCGCCTGCCTGCGGGCCCTGGGCAGCGGCATTCCCGCCCTGGAGAGCCTGGGCATGCCGCCGGTGGTGGAAGCCATGGGCCGCAAACCGCGGGGCCTACTGCTGGTGACCGGACCCACTGGTTCCGGCAAAACCACCACCCTGGCCGCCCTGCTGGAGCACATCAACCAGACCCGCTCCGAACACATCCTCACGATTGAGGATCCGATCGAATTCGTGTACACGAGCGCCCGCAGCCTGATCCACCAGCGGGAGGTGAATGAGGACACCCGCAGCTTTGCCAATGCCCTGCGTGCTGCCCTGCGGGAAGACCCCGACGTGATCCTGGTGGGTGAGATGCGCGACCTGGAAACAATCCAGCTCGCCATCAGTGCCGCCGAAACCGGCCATCTGGTGCTCGGCACCCTGCACACCAGCTCCGCCGCCCAAACGGTGGATCGGATGGTGGATGTGTTTCCTGCCGGCCAGCAAACCCAGATCCGGGTGCAGCTGAGCAACAGCCTGTTGGCCGTGTTTTCCCAGACCCTCTGCCAACGGCTCAACCCCGCCCCCGGCCAATTCGGGCGGGTGATGGCCCAGGAAATCCTGATCAACACCCCCGCCACGGCCAACCTGATCCGGGAGGGCAAAACCGCCCAGCTCTACTCCCAAATCCAAACCGGCGGCTCCTTCGGCATGCAAACCCTGGAGCGGGCGCTGGCCAACCTGGTGGAAGCGGGAACGGTGAGCCAGGCCGAAGCCATGGCCAAAACCGGCCGCCCCGACGAACTGTTGCGGCTGCTGGGTCAGGCCTGATCCATGGCCAGCTTCATCGCCACCTACCAAACCAGCGGCGGCCAGGCACGCCAACTGCGGGTGGAGGCGAGCGATCTGCTCGATGCCAAACGACAACTCCGCCGGCGCGGCATCCTCGCCACCAAGCTGGAGGCCGGCATCGCCGCCCCTGGACCCAACAAGGCCGCTGGGGCGAGCCAGACCTGGCAGCAATGGCTAGAAGCCAAACCCTCCATTCGCGACAAGGCCCTGTTTGCCAACAAGTTGGCCGCGCTGGTGGATGCGGGGGTGCCGATTGTGCGCAGCCTGGATCTGATGGCCGCCCAGCAAACCAAGCCCCTGTTCAAGCGGGCCCTGCAAAGCCTCTCCAGCGACGTGAACCAAGGGGGAAGCCTGGGGGCCGCCATGCGGCTGTGGCCCCAGGTGTTCGACAAGCTCACGATCGCGATGGTGGAGGCTGGCGAAGCGGGCGGGGTGATGGATGAATCGCTCAAACGGCTGGCGAAATTGCTCGAAGACAACGCCAAATTGCAAAACCAAATCAAGGGCGCCTTGGGCTATCCCGTGGCGGTGCTGGTGATCGCCGTTTCGGTGTTTTTGGGGATGACGATCTTTCTGATCCCCACCTTTGCCGGCATCTTTGAAGATCTGGGAGCCGAACTGCCGCTCTTCACTCAAATGATGGTGGATTTGAGCAAACTCCTGCGCTCCTCCTTCTCGCTGTTTCTGGCAGGAGGGCTGCTAGTGGCAGCCTGGTTGTTTGGACGTTTCTATGCCACGCCCCAGGGCCGCCGGCGCGTGGATGGGGAGTTGTTGAAGCTGCCAGTGTTTGGCGATCTGCTGCAAAAAACTGCCACGGCCAAATTCTGTCGCACCTTCAGTTCCCTCACACGGGCAGGGGTGCCGATTTTGCTCTCTTTGGAGATTGTGCGCGAAACGGCCGGCAATGCCGTGATCGCCGATGCCATCTCCCAATCCCGCACCGATGTGCAAGAAGGGATCCCCTTGAGCCTGGCCTTGGCCCGCAAAAAAGTGTTTCCGGAGATGGCCCTCAGCATGCTGGCGATCGGCGAAGAAACTGGCGGCATGGACACCATGCTCTCGAAAGTCGCCGACTTCTACGAAGACGAAGTGGGAGCCACGGCCAAAGCACTCACCGCCATGCTGGAGCCCGCCATGATTGTGATCGTGGGGTTGATTGTGGGATCGATTTTGTTGGCGATGTACCTGCCAATGTTCTCAGTATTCGAGAAAATCCACTAACGGATTCAGCCCTCACGTTGTTGGCTAGGCCCCCCCTGCTCCTGGGCTTCGGCAATCGCCTGGCCCGCTAGCCACCCAGAGCTCCAGCAGTGCTGAAAGTTGAAGCCGCCGGTAATGCCATCCACATCCAGCAATTCACCGGCGAGATACAGCCCCCTGTGCAACCGGCTCTCCATGCGCGCCAGATGGACCTCACCGAGGGGAATGCCGCCAGCGGTCACAAACTCCTCGCCAAAGGGGCCGCGGCCACTGATGGAATAGCTGCTCGCGCGCAGGGCCTGGATCAAACCCTGTTGGTGGGCCTTGGCCAGATCTGCCCAGCGGCGCTCCGGATCCACCCCAACCTGCTCCAGCAGATGCAGCCAGAGGCGGCGGCTGAGCTCCGGCCAGGGACGCCCATTGGCCAGCTGGCGCTTGGCCTGATCCCGCCGGGCCTGGGCAAACCACTGCTCGAGCTCCTGCTCCGACCTGCCGCCCGTCCAATCCACCCGCAAGCTGGCGCGGTAGCCCACCTGATGCAAGGCCAGCGCTGCAAAAGCACTGAGCCGCAGGGTGGCAGGACCACTCAGGCCCCAATGGGTGATCAAGACTGGTCCGCGCTGCCGCCAGCGCTGGGGAGCGCGGCTAGCCCCATCCGCCGGCAACACCAGCTCGAGCTCCACCGGATCCATCACCACCCCGGCCAGCTGCAGCAGGGGATCCGCCCCCAGGGCCAAGGTGAACAGGGAGGGCACGGGCGGCACCACCCCGTGGCCCAGCGCCGCAGCCAGGCGCCGACCACTGGGGTGGCCCCCGGTGGCCAGCACCAGCTGACGGGCCCGCAGCCCGGTGCGCTGAGCGCTGGCACCGGCCCCTGCCGGCGAGCCTCCCCCGGCGCAGCGCACCTCCAACGCAAAACCACCGCTGCTGCAACCGCTCACCCCCTGCACCAGAACACCGGTGTGGAGCGTCACCCCAGCCGCCTGAGCCGCCCTCCGCAGGGTGGCCGCCACCGATTCGGATCGGTTGGAGCGCGGAAACATCCGACCATCGGCCTCCTCCACCAACTCCAGCCCGTGGTCTGCGAACCAGGCCACCGCATCGCCGGTGGCAAAGCGGCTGAAGGGCCCGCGCAGGGCCGCACCACCCCTGGGGTAGTGGCCCACCAGGGCCTTGGGATCCCAACAGGCGTGGGTCACATTGCAGCGGCCACCGCCACTGATCAGCACCTTGTGCAGGGGCTCAGGCGTGGCCTCGAGCACGTGCACATCCCTGGCACCCGCCTCCGCGGCGGCAATCGCGGCCATGAACCCGGCGGCTCCGCCGCCAGCCACCACCACCCCGGCGGAACTAGGCAGCACGGCTAGGCAGCATGGGGGGATGGAGCACCACGTTCAAGGCAGCTACCGCTTCAGTGTGGCTCCGATGATGGACTACACCGATCGGCACTTCCGGGTGCTGATGCGGCAGATCACCCGGCGCAGCCTGCTCTACACCGAGATGGTGGTGGCCCAGGCCTTGCACCATGCCCGCCAGCCGGCGGATGCCAACCAGCCAGGCGGGCGGCTGGAGCGCCTGCTGGGCTTCGATCCGATCGAGCATCCCATCGCCCTGCAGGTGGGCGGCGACGACCCCACCCTGCTGGCGGAGGCCACCCAACTGGCAGCCGACTGGGGCTACGACGAAATCAACCTCAACGTGGGCTGCCCCAGCGAGAAGGTGCAGAAGGGGCGGTTTGGCGCCTGCCTGATGGCCGACCCCGAACAGGTGGCCCGTTGCGTGGAGGCAATGGTGGCCGCCAGCCCCCTGGCCGTCACGGTGAAACACCGCATCGGCATCGACGACCGCGATTCCTACCCGGAACTGCTCCAGTTCGTGGACACCGTGGCCGCGGCCGGAGCCCAACGCTTCGCCGTGCATGCGCGCAAAGCCTGGCTGGAGGGGCTCGACGCCAAGCAGAACCGCACCATCCCGCCCCTGCGCTACGACCTGGTGCACCAGCTGAAACGGGATCGCCCCCAGCTCACCATCGAACTGAATGGCGGTCTGCACAGCCTCGATGACTGCACCACCCACCTAGGGGCCGTGGACGGCACGATGGTGGGCCGGGCCGCCTACGACCACCCGCTGCGCTGGGCCGCGGTGGATGCCGAGCTGTTTGGCGACACCCGCCACGGCCAACCGAAGGCCTCCACCGTGGTGCGCGGGCTCCTTCCCTACGCCGAGCGCTGGCTCAGCCGGGGGGATCGCCTCTGGCCCATCGCCCGGCACCTGGTGCATGTGGTGGAAGGGGTGAGTGGCGCGCGCGCCTGGCGCCAACAACTCACCCAGGCGGCCGGCCAGCGCGAAGCAAAGGCAGACGTACTTGAAGCCGCTGCCCAGCAACTGGAAGCGCAGGGTTACTGAAAACCCGTGCGCTGGCGGAGGGCATCAGCCCTCGGCGCCGCCGTAATAGTCGCCGCCACCACCGCCATAGCCACTGCCCGCATCCCCGCCAGCACTGCGGCGACGACGGGTGCGGCCGGCATCAAAACTTTCACCGGCAGGGGCGCCACCGCCATAGCTGCGATCTTCCCAACCGCGAGCACCCGACGAGCGCTCACCGCCGCCACCACCGCCATAACCACCACCGCCGCCGCGGTTGTAGCCGCCTCCACCATTGCCATAACCCCCGCCACCACCGCTTCCGTAACCGCCTCCACCGCCGTAGCCACCCCGACGGGCACCACCACCGCCATAACCACCACCGCCGCCGGCTCCCCGGGGCTCGGCTTTGTTGATTCGCAGGGGCCGACCCATCAGCTCCGTGCCTTGCAGGGCATCAATGGCTTTGGTTTCAGCCTCGTCGTCGGCCAATTCCACAAAGGCAAAGCCCCGCTTGCGGCCGGTATCGCGCTCCAGGGGAAGGGCACAGCTCACCACTTCGCCGAAGGGTGCAAACAATTCCGCCACGTCTTCCTGCTCAGCGCGGAAGGGAAGGTTGCCTACAAAAATGCTCACGAACCAAGACCGGCCTCGGGGCCGCAGAACGATGGGCCCTTGGGGCCTCTAACCATGCCAGCCTAATTCGCTTCGCCGATCCTGACCGGACTCAGGCGGCCAAGCGGGTACGCATTCGCTGCAGCTGCTGCTCCACCTGCCCAAAGGCCGTGCCCCCCTCACTGGTCCGAGCCGCGACAACCTGGCGGGGCTCGATGGCGCGATAGATATCGGCCTCAAAGGCGGGGTGCAGCTGCTGCCAACGCTCGAGTGGCAGATCCTTGAGCAACACCGCTTCCGCCAGGCAGGTTTTCACCAAACCGCCCACCAATTGATAGGCCTCCCGAAACGGCACCCCTTTGGCCACCAGGTAATCGGCCACATCGGTGGCATTGGAGAAATCGGAGCCCACGGCCTGCTCGAGGCGCTGGGGCCGAAACTCCAACCCTTCCTCAAACAGGATCGCCATCGCTTCAAGGCAATCCAGACAGGTGCGCACCCCATCGAACAGGGCTTCCTTGTCTTCCTGGAAATCCTTGTTGTAGGCCAGGGGCAAGCCCTTGATCATGGTGAGCAGACCGATCAGGTGGCCAAACACCCGACCGCTCTTGCCGCGCACCAACTCCGGCACATCGGGGTTTTTTTTCTGGGGCATCAAGCTGCTGCCGGTGGCGCAGCGGTCGGTGAGGCCAATGAAGCCAAACTCCTCACTTGCCCAGAGGATCACCTCCTCACTCAGCCGGCTGAGGTGCACCAAAACCAGGCTGGCGGCCGCCATAAATTCCACCGCAAAATCCCGATCGCTGACCGCATCGAGGCTGTTGGCATAGAGCGCAGCAAAGCCCAGCTCGGCCGCCGTCTGACGCCGATCAATCGGCACCGGCGTCCCTGCCAGGGCTGCGGCGCCTAGGGGACACATGTTCACCCGCCCGCGCACATCGGCCAGGCGGGCCCGATCCCGCTCCGCCATCTCGATGTAGGCGAGCAGATGGTGGGCCAAACACACCGGCTGGGCGCGCTGGAGATGGGTGTAGCCGGGAATCAAGGTGGTGGCATGGGCTTCGGCCTGGGCCAACAGCGCCCGCTCGTAGCGCACCAGGGCGGCATCGATCCGATCGATCTGGCTGCGGAGCCAGAGACGCACATCGGTGCCCACCTGGTCATTGCGGCTGCGGCCGGTGTGCAGTTTTTTGCCCAGGGGGCCCAGCAGCTCAATCAGCCGACGCTCCACCGCAAAGTGCACGTCCTCCGCTTCCAGACCAGGGTTGAACTGGCCGGCCGCGGCCTCGGCGCGCACCTGCTCCAGGCCATCGATCAGCTGGCTGGCTTCGGCTTCCGTGATCACCCCACAGCGGCCGAGCATGCGGGCATGGGCCACCGAGCCATCGAGATCCTGCTCCAGCAGAGCCAAATCAAAGCCAATCGAGGCATTGAAGCGCTCAATGGCCGGGTGCAGCCCCTGTTCAAAGCGATCACTCCAGGTCGCGGCAGACGGGTTGGAAGCCATGCGGCCAGGAGGAAGACAGCGCTGCCTCAGCTTGGCAGGGAGGGCAACACCAGCTCCTCCCGCACCTTCAACACCACCATCGAAGCGTCGTCATCCAGGTGGCGATCGGCCCCCACAAAACGATCGAGCCGCTCAAACAATTGATCGAGGATGGCTTGGGCTCCCGCCCCCGATCGGCAGATGGTCTGCAGTTGCTGGGTCAGCCGGTCGTCATCGAAGCGTTCACCGCTGAAGCCGGTGGCCTCGGTCACCCCATCGGTGAAATAGAGCAGCACATCGCCAGGTTCGAGCACGGTCTGCTCCACCCGGTAATCCACCTCGCTCTGCAAACCGATCAGCAGGCCCGGTGCATCGAGCCGATCGATGCGATGGCTGCTGTGGCGCCAGATCAGGGGGGGATTGTGGGCTGCATTGGCATAGCGCAGCACCCGCGTGCAGGGATCGAAATCGGAATAGAAGAGGGTCACAAAGCGGTGGGAGTGGGCCAGATCTTCCTGGGCCAACTGGTTGAGGTCATGCAGGATCCGATCGGGGGCATGGCCGCTCAGCACCTCGGCCCGCAACATCCCCCGCAACAGGGTCATCAGCAAACCGGCCGGCACCCCCTTGCCCATCACATCGCCCATCACCAACGCCCAGCGGCCAGCCTCCCGGGGGCGACCGAGCAGATCGGGCCGGGTGGGGATGAAGTCGTAGTAGTCGCCGCCCACCTGGAAGGCCGGCCGGCAGCGCGCCGCGAGCTCCACCCCCTCAATCACCGGGCATCGATCCGGCAGCAACTGGGCCTGAATTTCGGCGCCGATGCTGAGCTGGCGATCAAGACTCTCGTGGCGTTGCATCGCCTGCAACAGGGTGTCGTTTTCCAGGGCGACACCGGTGAGATCGGCCACCAACTGCAAATGGCGGCGGTGCACCTCACTCCAGTTCAAGTTGGAGCGGGGGCCAAACACGTAGAGGCGCCCCCGCTGCTGGCTGCGCGACACCACCGAGGTGCCGATCAGACAGCTATCGCCCAGCACCCGCCCCACCAGATGGTCGAGGTGGGCCACCACAGCCGCATCGCCATTGGCCATGGCCAGCTCCCGATCGGGCATCGCCGCCAACTGGCGCAGCACCTCACTGCAGCGCTCCGTTGGGATGGCCTGGAGCACCTCCCGCCAGAGGCGGCCATCCTCGTGAAACACCACCAGCAGGGCGCCCTCAGCCTCCACCAGCCGACTGGCCACCAGGGGCACCAGCTCAAGAAAGCGGCCCAGGTTGGTGAAACTGCGCAGGGCAAAACCCAGCGACACCAGCAATTCCTGGTTGCGGCGCTGCTCCTTGCTGAGGCTGTCCAGCAGTTGGCGCAGGGAGGCCGAAGCCGACAACACGGGAGGAGCGGCCCTTCGGCATCAGGAGATCCGAAAGATAGCCATGGCGGGCCAACTTTCCATCGCCAGCGGCCATGGACGATCAGGCCGAGAGCAGTGCCTCCACAAACTCGAAACTGTTGAAGGGCCGTAGATCGCGGAGGCCTTCTCCAGCCCCCACAAAGCGAATCGGCAAACCGGCTTCCGAGGCCACGGCGAGGGCCACCCCACCCCGGGCACTGCCATCGAGCTTGGTGAGCACCACACCGGTGAGGCCGGCGGCCTTGGCAAAGGCCATGGCCTGACGCAGCCCGTTTTGGCCCTGGCTGGCGTCGAGCACCAGCAGCGATTCCACCACCGCATCGGGGGCCAATTTGTCGACGATGCGCCGCACCTTGGCGAGCTCCTCCATCAGGTTGTGCTTGGTCTGCAAGCGTCCGGCGGTGTCCACCAACACCAACTCGGTGCCCTTGGACTTGGCGGCGCCAATGGCGTCGAACACGACAGCCGCTGGATCGGCATTGGCACTGGGATTGGCGATCACGGGCACACCGCTGCGCTCTCCCCA
>CAYFKI010000028.1:6999-10824 GCA_964343525.1 uncultured Cyanobium sp. | reverse complement strand
TAGGCCAGGAACAGCGGCCACTCGCACTCGATGTGCTCGAACTGGGCCAGCTCTTCGCGTTCGTAGTGGAGGCGGGTGTGGTCCTCCAGCACCGTTTGGTGGCCGTCGCGGCGGAAGCGCTTGTAGCCGTAGGGGCCCCCCAGCTCGTTGCGGATCTTGCTGCGGGTGCGCTCCACCAGGGCCGGATCCTCCACCGCCCAGGCGGGGTAGCCGATCACCGAGAGGCAAGCGGCATCCACCTCCTTGCTGGCGGATTCCCGCGGCAGCAGGCCGGTGAGGGCCCGGCGCAGCCGCACGATGGCGTCGTGGGGGATGTGCAGGCTGCAGCGGCCGTCGCCGTGGGGGCCGTAGAGGTCGAGCCCCTCCAGGGCTTCGAGGGCCGCCTTCACCAGGCCGATGGAGCTGGCGTTGCGCTCCGGCAGGCCGTGGTTGCCCTTGTCGCCCCGCTCCCAGATGCCGTAGTCGCGCACCCGGTAGGCGCGGGCCACGTAATACACCAGGTTTTGGATGAAATCGCGCTCGTGGCTGGTCTGCACCACCACCAGCCCCGAGCGGGTGAGCTGCGCCAGCTGCAGCAGGAACAGGGCCGTGGCATCGAGCTGCAGGTGGCCCCAGCCGTCGTCGGGCACCACCGGTTCGCCGCTGCCGGTGTCGTATTTGGCGTGCAGGGCGTCGAGCGGCGCCAGGCTGTGCTTGAAGCGCTCCACCTTGGTGGCCTGGCGCAGCATGGCGTTGAGCAGGCCGCGCATCAGCTGCAGCACCCGTTGTTCGAGCTCGAACACGCGCCGGTTGTGGCCCCGCAGGCGCTTGTGGGCCAGGGCCAGACCCCAAACGCACTGGATCGAATAGACGCAGTCGCGTACCCAGGCGTCGCCGTAGTTGCCATGCACCGTGTTGGCCGTGCTGGCGGGGAGTAGTCCTGTGATCGGGTGCTGGCGGGCCAACACCACGGCCTCGATTTGGCGGTCAATCTCCTGGAGCACCGCCCAGGCCTCGGCCCCATCGTTGGCGCTGCTGGAGGCGGCAGGTGAAGCCATGTCGAAGCGCGTCATGCCAGGAGGCTGAAGCCAGCCATAGATTCTCCCCCGCAGCAGCACCCCCCCATGGCAGCAACGGCAACAGAACCCCTGCGTACCCGGGTGTTGGGGGTGCAGGTGCACGTTTGCGGCGATGTGTTTGAGGAGGCCCTGGCCCTGCAGCAGCGGGGCGGAGGCCAGATCGTGACCCTCAATGCCGAGATGACGATGGCCGCCAAGGCTGATCCGGCCCTGGGCGGCGCGATTGAGGCGGCCCAGCTGGTGATTCCCGATGGAGCTGGGGTGGTGTGGGCCCTGGGGCGCCAGGGTTATCGCGTACGCCGCAGCCCGGGGATTGAGCTGGCCTGGGAATTGCTCGAGCATGCCGCGGGCCACCAATGGCGGGTTGCCCTGGTGGGGGCGAGCCCAGCGGTGATGACCGCGCTCACGGCGCGTCTGCGCCAGCGCTTGCCGGGGTTGACCCTGGTGTTCACGGCCCACGGCTATCAACCGAACGAGGCCTGGGCGGGGCTCCAGCAGCAACTGGTTGCGGCCAGGCCCGATTTGGTGTTGGTGGCCCTGGGAGTGCCGCGCCAGGAAACCTGGATCCAGCGTTTACCTGGCCGCCGCGGAGGCCTGTGGATGGGTGTGGGCGGCAGTTTTGACGTCTGGGCCGGCAACAAAAAAAGAGCCCCCAGTTGGATGGGAGCTCTCCAAATCGAATGGTTGTATCGGCTCCTGCAGGAACCGAGCCGTTGGCGTCGGATGCTGTCGCTGCCCCGATTCGCTTGGGCGGTGCTGCAGAGCTAGGCCGCTTGGCTGGGCGCTGGGTTCAGCGGAAACCCACGGAGGCTTGCCAAACAAAAGCCAGCAGCAGGAAAAACAGCGGAATGATCGGCAGGATGTCGACCAGGGGACCAAAGGCTTGATAGGCCTCAGGCAGCTGGGCCAGGGTCTGCAGGGCGTAGGAAGCCATCCCAGAATTCACTGATCTCGAGGCGGACGCTACCACGTGTGGGCGGCCGGGGAGTCGGCTTCCCACGGAGCGAAATCCTCCGCAAAACAACCGTCGCGGATGGCTTGGCCCATGGCACTGGTGAAGCGCACCAGTTGGTGCAGGTTGTGCAGGCTGAGCAGGATCTTGCCCAGGATCTCGTTGCTTTTGATCAGGTGGTGCAGATAGGCCCTGGTGTGCTGGCTGCAGGCTGGGCAAGGGCAGCTGGCATCCATCGGGGTGTGGTCATGGCGGAAGCAGGCGTTCTTGAGGTTCCAGCGTTCACCGCCCACCAGGGCCGCCCCGTGGCGCCCTAGCCGGGTGGGGATGACGCAGTCGAAGAGGTCAAAACCCTGGGCTACGGCAATGGCCATCTCCCGCAGGGTGCCCACGCCCATCAGGTAATGGGGTTTCTCGTCGGGAAGCAGCGGCCCCAGCTGGCGCACGATCCGGTGCATCTCTTCGGCGGGTTCACCCACGCTCACGCCCCCCACGGCAATGCCGGGTAGGCCCATGGAGGCCACCACCCGCGCCGATTCCTGGCGCAGGTGCGGGAAGCAGCCGCCTTGCACGATGCCGAACAGGGCTTGATCCGCTTTGGTGTGGCTGGCGATGCAGCGCTCCAGCCAGCTGTGGGTGCGCCGGCAGGCGGCGGCCACATCGGCTTCGCTGGCCGGGTAGGGGGGGCACTGGTCAAAGGCCATCGCCACGTCGGCCCCGAGGGTCATCTGGATCTCCATCGAGCGCTCGGGTGTGAGCGTGATGCGGGCCCCATCCCGGGGTGAGCGAAACACCACGCCCTGGTCGTCGATGGTGTTGATGTCGCCCAGGCTGAACACCTGAAAGCCGCCGGAATCGGTGAGCAGTGGGCCGCTCCAGCCCATGAAGCGATGCAGGCCGCCGGCATCGGCCACGATCGCCTCGCCCGGCTGCAGATGCAGGTGGTAGGTGTTGGCCAGCACCATCTGGGCGCCCGTGTCGGCCAGTTGGCTGGCGGTCACGCCCTTCACGGTGGCGAGGGTTCCCACCGGCATGAACCGGGGGGTGGTCACCGGGCCATGGGGGGTGTGGAAACAACCGCAGCGGGCCCGGGTGTGCGGGCAGCGGGCGGTGATGTCGAATGGGAAGGCGATAGCGCCCCTTGGGTGCTGGTTCGACGCTACGTCTCGCCTTGTTCCGTTTCGCCCCCTCCCTGCGATCGTCTCCTGCCTGGTTGCGGGATTGGGCTGGCGCCTGGGTGTTCTATTCCGTGCTGCCGCCTTGGCCTTGGATCCAGCCGCGGTTTGAGCGAATTGCCCGTTTTGCGCCGCTGGTGGGGGTGGTGCTGGGTGGGTTGCAGGCGTTGTTCTGGATCCTCACCAGTGGCTGGATGCCCCTGATGGCCCAGGTGCCGCTGGTGTTGGCCCTGGCTGTGCTGCTGAGCGGCGGATTGCACCTCGATGGCGCCATGGATACCGCCGATGGCCTGGCGGCAGGGCCGCGGGCCCTGGAGGCGATGGATGACAGCCGCGTTGGAGCGGCAGGGGTTCAGGCCTTGATCCTGTTGCTGTTGCTCCGGGCAGCGGCCCTGGTGTGTTTGGCGGGCGCGGCCCCAGCTGCCCTGGTGTGGGCTGCGTTTTGGGGTCGGGTGTCCCCCCTGGTGGCGTTGGAGGCCTTCCCCTATCTGCGCCCCGGTGGCACGGCCAGCTTCCATCGTGAGCACTGGCAAGGCCTGCGGCGCGAGCTCGTGCCAGCCCTTGTAGGCCTGGGGTTGCTGCTGGCGGGCACGTTGGTCTGGGGCGGAACGCTGCGCCCCCTGGTTGGCGCTGGGCTGGT
>CAYFKI010000028.1:0-6899 GCA_964343525.1 uncultured Cyanobium sp. | reverse complement strand
GGCGCTGGGCTGGTTGGGCTGGTGCCGGCGGTGCTGGTGCCCGTTTGGTTGGGCCGCCGCTTCGGCGGCCACAGCGGCGATACCTATGGCGCTTGCGTGGAATGGAGTGATGCCGTAGCCCTGTTGCTCATGGGCCTGTTGGTTCAGGCGGCACGCTGAGCTGAAAGGCGTTGCCCTGCTCGGGGAGGTCTGGGGCAAGACGCGATGGTGGCTGCACCAGGGTGAGGGTGCCACCGATTCCCTCCGCCAGCTCGCGGGCCAGGGCTAGCCCCAGCCCCGTGCCAGGCAGATCCTGGCTGGCTTCACCCCGTACGCCGGGTTCAAAAATCGCCGCATGCTCGTGGGGGGCGATGGCCTGGCCGCCATCCCACACCGTGAGATTCCAGCCGCCGTTGCCTTGGGGTTGGCAGTGCAGCCCTAGGGGGGCGCCGGCGGGGCTGTAGCGAAAGGCGTTTTCCAGCAAATTGGCCAGGATTTCCGCCACCGCATCGCTGTCGCCGCGCCATTGGGGCATCAGCGTTGGGGGATGCCACGGCCGCCCTTGGAGGGAGGCCGTGGCGGCGGCCCGCTGCAGCAGCGGCTCCAGCAGGTCATGGAGGGGTTGGTCTCCAGGCCCCCGCAGGACTGGGGGGAGCAGTAAGGGTTGGCCGCCTTGGCTCAGGGTGGGGATCGCCTCGGTTTGTCCGAGCTGGCTCAGGGCATCGACATAGCGATTGAGTTGGCGTTCTTCCGCCAGCAGCCCCTCCACCAGCGAACGGTTGGGGTTCTCGGTTTCCAGCCTGCGTAGGAGCAGTTGGCCAAAGGTGCGCAGGGCCGCCAGGGGGTTGCGCAGCTGGTGCACCAAAACCCCGAGCTGTTCGTTTTGGGCGCGGAGGCTGTCCGCGAGGCGCTGTTGTTCGAGATCGAGGCAGAGGGCTTCCGTGAGACACACGGCGACGGCCTGCAGCCGTTGCTTCAGGGGTTCGGGCCAGGGAAGGCTGTGGGTTTCCACCTGAAGGGCCCCGAGCAAGACGTTCTGATGACGCAGGGGCAACCAGCGGCGCTGTTCGGCGGGTAAGCGCAGCGGACTGCCGGCCTCAACCGTGGGCAAAGCCCTGCCGTCGCTGGGCCAATGGCCAATCGGTACCAGAGCGGGAGCGTCGCCTGGCCCTGGTTGGGTCACGTAGACCACTAGGGAACGCACGTCGGGCCGGTCGGCGAATTGGGCGAGCTGGCAGTGCAGCAAACTCAAAAAGCGCGTGGAGACTTGCATCTGACGCGCTCAGCGGCGGTTGCCAAAAAAAGATTTCCGGATTCTGGGAGAAATCAGGAAAAAAGTCTTAAGATCGTGGGTATCGACCAATACTTCCGGTCCGCGAGCGGGCTGCAGGTCACGCGGTCGTGACGGCCCCGTTGCACGATTGGTGTTTCGAGGCTACAGCAGAGGTAGATCAGTTCTCCGCCGACCACTCCTCTCGCTGTTCTCGCAATCCGAATGGGCGGATTGCAGCGTCACCGACCTCCCAAGGCCTGCTGACCCTCAAGGACGACAGATGGTTGGGCGTCGCCCGGCGTTGGTGGCTGCACGTTTTGTGCGCCGCCGCGAACGGGCTGGCTGAGTCACGGTCTTGATGGCTGTCTTCGGGGTTTGTCCCGGTGTCACCTGTCTTCCCAGGCCGTCTCCCTCCTGATGCTTTCTCGTCCCCCACTCATTTCTCCCCCTCGGGAGCAGTTCCATGTCTAAGAAGCGCAAGCGGATCAGCCGCCGCCGGCTGGCAGGGCAACGGGTTCTGGCCCATGTGCCCACGTTCAATCTGGAAACCGGTTCCCATAAGCCCGTCACGGCCGCTCGCCGCTTCATCGCGGAAGAAGCCCTGGTGGCACCGGCCATCCTCAACGTGCGCCGCAATGAGCACACCACCGATCGCTTCTTCTGGGGCGAGAAGGGTCTGTTCAGTGCCCAGTACGCCGAAGAAAATCATTTCCTCTTCCCCTCCCTGCGTCTGATCGTCGATCGCATCGGTGAAGACGTGCTCTTCGAGGGCATCGAAGCCTTGGCTGCCGATGATTGGGAGGAAATGGAGGAGTACGAATACGCCTTCGTCTGATTGGGGTTCAGGCCCCTCCTGGATGGGGCCATTGCTGGTCGATGAAGGTTCGGAGCGCTGGAAACAGGCTCTCGTCGATGGTGTGACCGCCCGCAAATCCCAGCAATTCCACCCCATGACCAGCGCCTTGTAGTTGGTCGCGTAGCGCTTCACTGGCCCCAAAGGGCACCACAGGGTCCTGTTCACCATGGGTGAGCAGGACTTTTGTTTTGGAGGGGTTCTGGGGGCTCCAGCCCGGGTGGGGGTAGCCGCTGCAGCCAATCAGGCCAGCCAACACCAACCCCTGGGAGCTGGTGCCGACATCAAGCGCCATGGCGGCCCCTTGGGAAAAGCCCAGCACGATGGTCTGCCCTAAGGGGGTGTCGCGGCCGAGCTCCTCCAACCGCTGGATCAGGGCCGTGCGAGCTGCCGGTAAGTCCGGCCAGTTGGCTTGCTGCAGGTCGTACCACTGCCGGCCCTGGCCGGCTGGATGGGGTGAGGGGGCCTGCAGGGCAACCACCTCCACGTCGTTGCCTACCAGCAGGGGACCCAGCTCCAGAAGGTCATCGGCATCGGCGCCCCAGCCATGGAGCAACACCAGGCGGCGCTTAGCCCCGGGAGGCCCCAAGCGCAGGGCGCCTTGGATGGCTGGATGGGGGGTGTGTTGCGGGAGCGTGTCCATGGGGGATGGGGCCTGGAGCTGTCACTCAAATTGGCACCCAAACCGCCTCTGTTTAGGTTGGCCGTTGATCCCGTCCAGCTGCAGCCATGGCGCCCACGGCCCTTCTCAGTGTGTCGAACAAGGAGGGGTTGGTGCCCCTGGCCGAGGGCTTGTTGGCGGCCGGTTATCGGTTGCTATCCAGTGGCGGCACGGCCGCTGCCCTGCAGGCTGCCGGCCTCCCCGTCACGAAGGTGGCTGAGCACACCGGTGCTCCGGAAATCCTGGGCGGCCGGGTGAAAACGCTGCATCCCCGGATCCACGGCGGCATCCTGGCCAAGCGCGCCGATCCCTCCCACCAGGCCGACCTGGCAGCCCAAGGCATTGCTCCCATCGATGTGGTGGTGGTGAACCTCTACCCCTTTCAGGCCACGGTGGCCGACCCGGCGGTGGGGTTTGAAACGGCGATTGAGAACATCGACATCGGAGGCCCTGCGATGGTGCGAGCCGCCGCCAAAAACCATGCCGATGTGGCGGTGCTCACCAGCCCGAGCCAATACCCGGCCTTCTTGGAGGCCCTCGCCGCCGCGGCGCTCACCCGGGAGTTGCGGCAGCAGCTGGCTTTGGAGGCTTTCCAGCACACGGCTGCCTACGACAGCGCCATCAGTGCATGGCTGGCCGATCGCCTCGCAGCGGCTGTCACGCCAGCCCAGGAAACGGCGGCTCCGCTACCAGGGCCCTTGGTGCTCGCTATGCCGGCCAAGCAGTCGCTGCGCTACGGCGAAAACCCCCACCAACCGGCCACCTGGCATAGCCAGGCTGCGGCGGGTTGGGGTGCGGCCCAGCAGTTGCAGGGCAAAGAGCTCAGTTACAACAACCTGATTGATTTGGAAGCGGCCCTCGCCACGGTGCGTGAGTTTGGCTACGGGCCCTCGGCCCAGCCGGCCGCTGTGGTGGTCAAGCACACCAATCCCTGTGGTGTGGCCACCGGTTCCGGCACAGCCCATGCCCTTCAGCGGGCCCTAGACGCCGATCGGGTGTCCGCGTTTGGCGGCATCGTGGCCCTCAACACCCCGGTGGATCAGGCCGCCGCTGAGCACTTAGGCAGTTTGTTTTTGGAATGTGTGGTGGCGCCGGCCTTTGCGGCCGATGCCCTGAGCCATCTGGCGGCGAAGGCCAATCTCCGCCTGTTGGCGCTCAGCCCTGAGGCCATCAGCCGCGCCCCTCGCCAGCAGCTGCGCAGCGTGCTCGGCGGGGTGCTCGTGCAGGAGCTGGATGATCAGGCCACAGATGAAAGCTCCTGGCAGGTGGTGAGCGAGCGTCAGCCCACGGCCCAGGAGATGGAGGACCTGCGCTTTGCCTGGAAACTCGTGCGCCATGTGCGCTCCAACGCCATCAGCGTGGCCAAGGACGGCCAGAGCCTGGGGATCGGGGCCGGTCAGATGAACCGGGTGGGCTCGGCGAAGTTGGCGCTGGAGGCGGCCGCGGCCCAGGCGGCTGGGGCCGTGCTCGCCAGTGATGGCTTTTTCCCCTTCGACGACACGGTTCGCCTGGCGGCCAGCCATGGCATCACCGCCGTGATTCAGCCGGGTGGCAGCCTGCGCGATGGCGATTCGATTGCGGCCTGCAATGAGCTTGGGCTGGCGATGGTGGTCACCGGGCGCCGCCATTTCCTCCACTGAGCATCGCTGCGGGGCCCAGGTGAGCTGTAGCTTCGCTCGGTTAGCCGTCGCTGCCCCGCGGCCCACCTGTTGACGCCATGCCCGAAGCCCTCGCTTATAACCTCAATTTCATCCACCCCCTGGTGATGTGGGGGCTGTTGGCCCTTTCCGGCTACGGGATGTTTCTGGGCATCAAGGCCAAGCGCACCCGCACCGCGGATGCCGAAGCCCGCAAGACCTTGATCAAGGGGCAATTTGCCAAGCGCCATTTCCAGATCGGCAGCGTGCTGTTGGCCCTGATGGTGCTGGGCACTTTCGGTGGGATGGCGGTGACCTACCTCAACAACGGCAAGTTGTTTGTGGGCCCTCACCTGCTGGTGGGGGTTGCCATGACCTGCATGATCGCCCTGGCTGCCGCCCTTACGCCGCTGATGCAGCAAGGCAACCTGATCGCCCGCAAAGCCCATGTGGGCCTCAACATGGGGCTGATGACCCTGTTCCTCTGGCAGGCCGTGAGCGGCATGCAAATCGTGGCCAAGATCTGGGACAACCGGCCTGCTTAATGGAGGCCTGCCTGATCGAGGCCCAAAGCATCGCTGCTGGCCAGATCGCTGCCCGTCTGGATTGGGTTGACTGGCTTGGGTTGGCTGGCTCGGGTTGACCGTCAGAACTGGGCTCGCTTGCGCGGCGGGCACTCCAGTCCGTGGCTGGCGTGAAAATCTTCCTGCACTTTCCAGGTGAGTTTGCGGGAGATCTGGCGCACGATCTGCTTGAGCAGATGGTCGCCACTGGTTTGCACCAGGCTCTCGGGCAGCAGGGTGATCACCCCCGGTAACTGGATCCACACCGAGAGATCCAGCTGCCAGGTCACCAGGGTGCAGGGCGTTTCCTGATGGCCTGAGGCGGATTGTGGGCCCTCGATGCTGCCCGGTTCCTCGAGTTTGAGGGATGCATTGAACTCCACGTCGTAGAGCCCGTCGAGATGGCTGTCCCCCAAGGGCAGGGGCACCGTGGTGATCCGGTAGACCCCTTGGGCCTGGGGCAAGAGCTCCAGGCCGATCCTGGGCTCCACTTCAAAGCCGAAGTTGCCAAAGCGGCCCAGGGTGAGGGCATAGCCATTGCTGCCAAGCGGACTCACGTCCATCGGAGCGGCGCAGCGCCGGAACCACCCTTCATGGCGATCCAGATAGGCCTCCACCTGATCGGCGGGAGCCCGCATCTCCATCAGGTCGGCGAAGGTGCTGGTGTAGCAGCGCACCCGCTGGTCGTCACTGTGGCGCAGACCGCTCAGGGCTGGTGCTGTCCTCGGGGGAAACGACGACAGCGAGGAAGTCAACGGCGTCACCAAGGAAGGGGATGGGTCAGGGATCCAGAGGGGACGACGCGTTCGTCTGCCGGGTTTGATCTTTAAACAATGTAAAGCCCCGGGGCGGCCGGAACTGCAGCGCCTGCGACAAGGGCTGCCCCCACGGCGCCAGGGAGTCCAGCAGGAGGGTGCTTAATCCTCGGTGAGATCGATCAGGCGTTCGATGATGTCTTCCACCACCCGATCGGGGGTCGAGGCTCCAGAGGTGATGCCGACCCGGACGGGGCCATCGGGCAGGAAGGGATCCTCCGTTTCGAGCTTGCCCCCCAGGGGCATGTGCTCGATGCAGTTGCCGGGGCCGATGCGCTCGGGGGTATCGATGTGGAAGGAGCGGATGCCACGGCTGACGGCAATTTCCTGCAGGTGGGTGGTGTTGGAAGAGTTGTAACCGCCGATCACCACCATCAGATCGAGGGGCTCATCCACCAGAGCAAACATGGCGTCTTGCCGTTCCTGGGTCGCATCACAGATGGTGTTGAAGGCCAAAAAGTGCTCCGTGAGCTCGGCCGGCCCATAGCGCTTGAGCATGGTGCGCTCAAACAGCCGACCGATGTCTTCGGTTTCGCTTTTGAGCATGGTGGTTTGGTTGGCCACGCCCACCCGCACGAGGTCGCGGTCGGGATCAAATCCTGGCGAGCAGGCCTTGGCAAAGCGGGCCATGAAGGCCTGCCGATCGCCACCCTCGAGGATGTAGTTGCACACCAGTTGGGCTTCGGCCATGTCGAGCACCACCAGGTAGGTGCCGGCAAACGACGAGGTGGCAAGGGTTTCCTCGTGCTTCACCTTGCCGTGGATGATCGAGGTGAAGGCATGTTTTTTGTGCTTTTCCACCGTGTTCCACACCTTGGACACCCAAGGGCAGGTGGTATCGACGATGTGACAGCCCCGCTCGTTCAGCAGTTGCATTTCCTGCACGGTGGCGCCAAAGGCCGGCAGGATCACCACATCGCCGCTGGCTACTTCCGAAAAGTCCTTCACCCCTTCCTCCACCTGGATGAACTGCACGTCCATCTCGCGGAGGTGATCATTCACCGAGGGGTTGTGGATGATTTCGTTGGTGATCCAGATCCGCTCGGTGGGGTAGTGGCGGCGGGTTTCGTAGGCCATGGCCACGGCCCGCTCCACGCCCCAGCAGAAGCCGAAGGCCT
>CAYFKI010000027.1:0-11044 GCA_964343525.1 uncultured Cyanobium sp. | reverse complement strand
CCCCACCGGCTTGGGATCTGCTGCCCAGCCCGGGGTGATGTACACCGAACTGCCTGGGTAAGTGCGCTTCCAAAGCCCCACAATCAGGGCGCCCGGGCAGCGGCGCCGCACGGCCCCAATGTGCTCGGGGCTTTCAAGCCGCACCCCGGAGGCCCCATTGCGCAGGCTGGCTTCCGCCATGGCGGCGATCACATCGGGATGGCGCATCGGCGACCCCTCCGGCGCCTGCACGGACACAATCAGACCCGAAGGGCTTGGCAGGCGATCAGATGAATGCACGGAACCTCAGGCGAGCTTGCGATCGAGCAACGGCCGGATGAGCAGGAACAATCCCGCCGCCAACCCAGAGAGAATCAACAAACAGCTGCCCGCGGTGAGCTCGCCATAGGGGGCCACGAGCACCACAGCCCCCAGGCCAAACTCCCCGGCATAGGCCGCCCGGATCGGCTCGATCGCCAGGGTGAGCGGGTTGAGGGCCGCCAACCAGGCCAACCAGGTCGGCATGAACGACAAGGGCGCGAGAGCCGTGCTGGCAAACAGCAGGGGAAGGTTGGCCACGAAGATCACCGCAATCAGCTCGATGTGGCCGGGCAGGGCAAAGGCCAGCCCCAGGCTCAGGGCCGTCACGGCAAACACCAGCAACATCAAGGTGACGAGCACCAGCACCAAGCCCACCCCCCCGGGCCAGCCATAGCCCAGCAGGGCGGCGGTGGCCATGATCGCCAAACTCTGCACCAAGCTCAAACTGGTGATGTAGAGCACCGAGGCGAGCACGATCGAGCTGCGGGAGCGCAACGGGGCCACCAACAGCCGGTTGAGGAAGCCGAATTCCCGATCAAACATCACGGGCAAGCCGGCATTGAGGGCGCCGCTGAAGGCGGTGAACACAATCACCCCAGCCCCCAGGAAACGGCCGTAGCTGATGCCGCCGGGCAACAGGCCTTCGGGAGCCTTAGCAAACAGGGCCCCAAACAGCACCAGCCAGATCAGGGGTTGGAGGACCCCGGCCACCAGGGTGGACGGACGACGCTGGAGCTGCACAAACAGGCGCTTGGTGAGGGCCAGGGTTTCCTGGCTGATCTCGGCCCAAGCCGAAGCTTCCTGGAAGGGGGCGGCTGAAGCGTTCACAAGGGAGGGGTTGGCGCTGGTGGGATTGGCGCTGGTCATCGCATGCTCGCTTTGCGTTCGGCTTTGGGATCGCGGCTACCGGCCACCTCCAACTCCGCATCCATCAAGGTGCGGCCGGTGGCCTGGAGGTACACATCATCCAGGCTGGGGCGGCTCTGGGCCAGGGCAAACACCGGCAGATCGGCCTCCGCCAACTGGCGCCGCAACTGCTCCACCACCCCGTCGTGCTCGATCACCAGGTTGAGGGAATAGCCCTGGGCCTGGTTCACCACCACCTGGCGCACCCCGCCACAGCCCTGCAGCAGGGCCTGCACCTTGGCCGCCTCGGCGGCATCACTGAATTCGCGCACGCGCAGGGTGAGGCGATCGCCCCCCAGGGCCGCCTTGAGCTCGGCAGGGGCTCCGGCGGCAATCACCCGCCCCGATTCGATGATGGCCAGGTGGTCGGCCAGGGCATCCACTTCCTCGAGATAGTGGCTGCTCAAAAGCACGGTGGTGCCGCCATCACGCAGTTGGCGCAGCACCTGCCAGATCGCCGCACGGCTCTCGATATCCAGGCCCACGGTGGGTTCATCCAGCACCAACACCTGGGGGCTGTGCAGCAAACCGGCGGCCAAATCAAGCCGGCGGCGCATGCCACCGGAGTAGCTGCCGCAGCGCCGATCCACCCAGTCGGCCATGCCCAGCAGGCTGATCAATTCCTCGATGCGCCGATCCCGCCGGCCGCGCTCGAGGTGAAACAGATCCCCCTGCAACTGCAGCAATTCACGGCCCGTGAGGATCTTGTCGATGGCCACCTCCTGGGCCACGTAACCCAGCAGGCGGCGCACCCCGCGGGGATCCGCCAGGGCATCAACGCCCCCCACCCTTACCTGGCCGGAATCGGGGGCGAGCAGGGTGCAAAGGATGCGCAGGGCGGTTGTTTTGCCGGCGCCATTGGGCCCCAGCAAACCGAAGAGGCTGCCAGCGGGCACCTGCAGGCTCAGGTCGCTGAGGGCCTGCACGCTGGCGCCCTTGCCAGCTGTGTAGCGCTTGTTGAGTTGCTGCAGCTCAATCACCGGATCTGCCTCCCGAGGAACGCAATCCGGTTGGCATGCCAGCACCTCAGAACCAGGCGTCCAATGTAGGCAGTCCCACCAGGGGACTGACCGTGCGCACAAGCGAGGCCCAGTCGGCGCCGAGGGCAGCCGCCTGGGGTGTGCGGGCCAGCAGCAGCAGCAAGGACACGCCAAACAAATAGAGAATTGACCAGCGGAACAGGGCTCGAGCCCGCTGCGGATCCTCCGCCTGCTGGCTCAAACGACCAGTCAGCTGGAGCAGGCGGGCATCCATCGGCAGCACCAACAGGCCATAGAGCAGGCCGCCGCTCGGCAGGGCCCAGATCCCCAGCAAGCTGAAGGCCACGGTGGCCAGGGCGTAGTGGCGAATCGCCCGGGCTGTCACCTGCACCCCTTTCACCACCGGGAGCATCGGAATGCCAACCGATCGGTAGTCGTCCTTAAGAAGGAGGGCGAGGGCCCAGAAATGGGCGGGAGTCCAGAGCATCACCAGGGCAAACAGCCACCAGCTGGCCCAACCCAGATGGCCCGTTGCCGCGGCCGCTCCCACCAGAGGGGGGATGGCGCCGGCCACACCGCCCACCACGATGTTCTGGCTGGTGCGGGGCTTGAGCAGGGCGGTGTAGAGCAGCACGTAGCTGCACAGCCCGAGCAGGGCCAGGCTCGCCGCCAAGGGATTGACGCCCACCACCAGCACCACCACCGACAAGGTGGTGAGGGCAATCGCCAACAGGAACGCCTGTTGCTGGGCTAGGCGGCCCGAGGGCAGGGCACGGCGACTGGTGCGCTGCATGCGGCCGTCGAGGTCCTGCTCCCAAAGGCAATTGAGAACGCCTGCCGCCGCCGAGGCCAGGCAACCGCCCACCATGGTGCAAGTGAGGGTGACGCCATCCACCCAGCTCTCCCCGCTCACCGCCATGCCCGCCAGGGTGGTGGCCAGGAGCAGGGGGATCAGCCGGGGCTTGGCAACCTCAAGCCAGGCCGGCAGCACCACCGAAGGACGGATGGTGGATGCCGCCGTATTGGACTCCGCAGGGGCGGAAACCGGCTGCAGGCCGGGGGTGGTGAGGGATGCACTAACCACGGGCCCACTCCCCTGAAACGTTGGTGCCGCTGGCATCCGCGGACGGACGGCTCAGAAGCGATCTGGCAAGAACGGCTCGCGTCAGCACCGAGGCCAGCAAGCCCACCAGCAAGGCGGCCACCACCTGGTGGGCCACGGTGACCAGGGGCTGCTGCAACTCCAGGCGCAGGGTGGACACCCCAAGCACGACCTGAACCACCACCAAAGCAGCCGCACCCCAGGCCAAGCCCTGCAGGTGGCTGGAGCCGGATGGCAACGCCACGCCCGTCAGGGCCAACAGGCCTACGCCTAGGGCCGCGGGAGTCGCCAGCTGGCGATGGGCCAAGAGCCAATGGCAACCATCGCCAACGGCCAAGCATTGATCCGCCGCCCATTGGCTGGCCATGCCGGCACCGAGCAGGCATTGACCAAATACCAAAACAAGCGCCAGCCCAGCCAGGCCGATCCACCAGCGCGGAACACCAGGCGCCGCACCAGCCTCAACGCTTGGGGGAACCGCCAGGGCTTGGAAAAGGCTGCTGACCAGCGCCACCAGCAACAGGGCCGTCGCCAGATGGGCGGTGACCATCGGGGCCGCCAACAGACGGCTCACGGTGAGGGCACCGAGCCCGCCCTGAACGGCCACCAACACCAGGGCCAGGCAGGCCATGGCGGGCAACCAGACCGGCAACTGCCGGCGGCGCCAAAGGCTGAATCCAGCCAAGACCAACAGGGCCACGCCCACCACGAACGCATCCAGCCGGTGGAACCACTCCAAAAACACCTGCAGGTTCATCTGCTGGCCCGGCAGGAAACGGCCGTAGCAAAGGGGCCAATCGGGGCAGGCCAATCCCGCTTCCATCACCCGGGTGGCTCCCCCAATGGCCACCAAGGCGACCAGGGCCACCACCAGGTGGGAAGCCAACAAAGCAAGACGATGACGCAGCTGGAGGTCGCATGGAGTGCCCCCGACCATGGCTCTGTCCAACCCATTGTTGGCGACACGTTAACGAGCTCAAACCGATCAATGAATCCGGCGTCAATTACGTCTTGAAGCTGAAACATCCCAGTAGGAAGGCGCAACATTGCGGCCTTCAAATCGGAAGAAAATGCTGCAAATTTGGCCAAGTTTGGTCTTGTCGGGCTGGTCAGCCATGCTCCCTAGCGCCATGGAATCCTCAGGGGCGGCGATCTTGCCCGTGAGCCCTTGCCGATGGCCGCAGCCAATGGGCACAATCGGCGGGCGCCCCTCTGGGAGACATGCTGGAAGGACAGGCCCTACTCGATCGAGCCCGCTCCCTGAGCAATCGGCCGGAAGATCAAATCGCCCGGGCCTGCGGCTATGTGGGCCCCAGTGGTCGCGTGCTCAAAAAGAGTTTTTACCGCGCCCTTGTGGCCGCCAAGGGCTATCCCACGCCAAGCAGCGCATCCGGCAGTGGTGCCGGCAAAGGACGCCAGGCTGATTTCAAAACCCGGGTGCATGGCAACGGCAACTTGCTGATCGGCCACGCCTACACCAAACGGATGGGGTTGGAGCCAGGGATGGAGTTCAAAATTGAACTCCACAAAGAGACCGGCTCGATCTGGTTGTTGCCCCTCGAAGAAGGCTGAGGCTCCACGGGTGAACCCGCCTTCGATCATCAGTCTTCCGGATGGAAGCTGGCACTGAAGCTGAGCAAATCGAAGCCGCTGAAGAGGAAGCTCACCCCCACCAGAATCCCGATCACACTCAACAGGCCAGCCGGGGGAAGGCTGAGGATCAGGCCGCCCAGGATCAGGGTGACCACGCCATTCACCAGGCCCCAAACCCAGCCCTTGATCTCCCGGTGGGCCAACGAGACAACGGCGGCCACCGCCCCCTCCACCAGAAACACAATGCCGATCGCCAGGCTGAGGGAGGCCACTGGCAACCCGGCAGCCAGCGGGCCACCGGCCAGCTGATGGATCATCGATAGCCCAGCCACCACAAACACGGTGGACACCACCAGCCGCCAGAAGGTGAGCCACCGGCGTAGGGAGCGGGCCCGCATCAGGTTGTTGATCCAGCCCACGATGCCGCCCACCAGGAAGGCCACCGCCACGACGGTGGTCACCCACACCGACGCCATGATCGGGAAGACCAGCGCCAGCACCCCAAGCACCAGCATCAACACGCCTTCAAACAGCGTGAAGGCCCGCAAGGTGGTGGGATTGGGATTCCAAAGGCTGGAGGTCATGGCAGCGGCGGCTGGGGCCCTAAGGCCTATGGGCGCAAGCTAGGCATGCCAGCCATGCTCGGCCAGCCATTCGGCATCGAGCGTTGGCCCGGAGGCCGGGGGATCCGATCGGCTTGATCCAAGGAGCCGCTCGGTGTATTTGGCCAGAAGATCGGCCTCCAGGTTCACCGCCGCGCCGGGTTTGAGCCCCTGCAGGGTGGTGGCCTGCCAGGTGTGGGGAATCACCGCAATCCAGAAGCTGCCCCCCTGGGGCTCGCAACCGGCCACGGTGAGGCTGATGCCATCGACGGCCACACTCGCCTTTTCACAGATGTAGCGGCCATAGGCGGGGTCGTGCCATTCCAGTTCCAGCCGCCAGGAGGCGGGGGCCTCCTGGATCGAGCGCACCCGGCCGAGGCCATCCACATGGCCGCTCACCAGATGGCCGCCAAGGCGGTCGGCCAGCCGCAGGGCGGGTTCGAGATTCACCCTTTGGCGCTGCTGGGCCTTCGCAGCCAGGGTGGTGCGCCCCAGGGTTTCGGCACTCACGTCGGCGCGGAAGCCATCGGCAAACCGCTCCGCCACCGTGAGGCACACCCCATCCACCGCCACGCTGTCGCCCAGGGCCAGGGCCTGGGGGCCCCAGCCTCCCTCGGGCCCAGCCCCTGGGGCCGCTGACCAGCGCAGGCGCACGCCCTGGGGGGCTGGCTCGATCACGCCCGTGGCCTGGATGAGACCGGTGAACATCCGCTACCCAGCAGAGATGGTCATAATCGGGCAAAGGGCAGCGCCAGACCATGGTCGAAATGCGCGTAGCCGGTATTGCTCTCGATGCGGCCAGCCGTAGCCCGATCGTGTTGCTGCGGGATCCCTCGGGTCGGCGCCAGGTGCCGATCTGGATCGACCAGGCCCAGGCCCAAAACATCCTGGCGGGCCTGAGTCAGGAGCCGCCGCCCCGCCCCCTCAGCCACGACCTGATGGTGGCGTTGCTGGAGGCCGGCGGTCTCCAGCTCGAACGGGTGATCATCCACGCCATCGAAGAGAGCACCTTCCGGGCCGTACTCAAGCTCCGGCCTGCCGAAACGTCTGCCGCTGCGGGCGAAGCCAACCAAGCCCCCACGGGCGGCGAGAGCCTCGAGCTCGATGCCCGCCCCAGTGACGCCATCGCCCTAGCCCTGCGCACCCACAGCAGCATCTGGATGCTGGAAGAAGTGGTGGCCGATGCCTCGATTCCGGTGGATGCGGAAGCCGATGCCATGGAACAAGACGACTTCCGCCGTTTTCTCGACAACACCACCCCGGCCGACCTGGTGCGCCACCTGGGCAAGGGCAGCGACAGCGATGCCGGGGCCAACGGCTGAATCCAGCCTTGGGCCTGATGCCTGGCCCGCTTTGGGCCGGCGGGCCTTTGGCCGCAGCCCCCACGTTTCGGCGTTCACCCTGGGCACGATGCGGGCCCTGGATAGCCCCGCCCAGATGGAGGCGGTGCTGCGGGCAGCCCTGGCTGCGGGGATCAACCACATCGAAACCGCCCCGGCCTACGGACCGGCGGAATCGTTTTTGGGCCAGGCCCTGGCCACTCTCCGGCAGGAAGGCCTTGAACCGCCCGGCGGATGGCTGATCACCAGCAAGGTCCTGCCCGGCGGCGATCTGGCAGCCAGCCAGGCCCAGGTGCGCGCCATCGGCCAGCGGCTGGGCACAGGCCGGATCACCTCGCTGGCCGTCCACGGCCTCAACCTGCCGGAGCACCTGACGTGGGCAATCGACGGGCCTGGCGCCACCTTGCTCCGCTGGGCCCAGGGGGAGGGCCTCGCCCAGCAGGTGGGCTTCAGCAGCCATGGCAGCAACGCGCTGATCGAAGCGGCCCTCGCCAGCGGTCAATTCCAGTTCTGCAGCCTGCACCTGCATGTGTTCGACCAAACCCGGCTGCCGCTGGCCCGCATGGCCCTGGCCGATGGGATGGGGGTGATGGCGATCTCGCCCGCCGACAAAGGGGGCCGGCTCTACGACCCACCGGCCGAACTCCTGGCCGATTGCGCCCCCTTCCACCCCCTCGAGCTGGCCTACCGCTTCTTGCTCGATGCGGGGATCTCCACCCTCACCCTGGGGGCAGCCCAGCCCGGGGATCTGGCCTGGGCCGCCCGCCTGGCGGCCCCCACCGGCGCCGGCAGCCAGCCTGGCCCCGAGGCCCTCAAGGCCGCGCTGCAACGCTTGGCTACAGCCGCCTCCAAGCGCCTGGGGATCGAGCGCTGCGGCCAGTGCCGGGAGTGCCTGCCCTGCCCCGCCCAGGTGCCGATCCCCGAGCTGTTGCGCCTGCGCAACCTGGCCGTCGGCCATGGCATGGAGGCCTTTGCCAGCGAGCGCTACAACCTGATCGGCCGGGCGGGCCACTGGTGGGAGGAGGTGAATGCGGCCGCCTGTGAGCGCTGCGGAGCCTGCCTGCCGCGCTGCCCGCTGGATCTGGCCATTCCCGATCTGCTCGCCGACACCCACCGGCGCCTGGCGGCCGCCCCCAAGCGCCGGCTCTGGGGTTAGGGCCTTAGGGCCATGCGCCCCTAGGGAGCCGCCGCATCCCAGAGGGTTTGCAACCCCAAACGGGCCTCCGGCGTGAGGGGAGGCAGGCTCCAACAACGCTGCAACAGGCCATCAGAAGGGGCCAGCAGGGCCGCCATCGGAGCGGGGAACTCGCGCAGGGCAGGCTCCAGCACAGCCCGCGGCAGGGGCGGCACCCAGCCCTTCAGCAACAGGCTTTGCAGCAGCGTTGGGCTCCAGAGTCGCTCCAACCAAGCCGTAGGCAGGGGCGTCTGCCCAGCAGGTCCGGAGGGCTGCCCCGCAGGTCGCAGCAGCACCTGCCAGCTGAGTGGGGCCCCGGATTCAGGCAACACCACGGCCAGCCTGGGATCGCTGCGCAGCAGGGGAATCACCCGCTGCAGCGGCGTGACCAGGGCCTGGGCATCCCCACTCAGCAGCAGGTTGAGGCCATTGCGGTCGTCGTAGGCCAGGGCCTGGCCCCTGAGCTGCTCCACCCGGGCCAGCCGGTGCCCCACCAAGGCCATCGACACCCGCGGACTCGAGGGCAACACCAATTGCTGCTTGAGACTGGGATCGAGCAGCAGCTCCCAGCCCTGGTTGGATCGGGCCACCAGATCGGCCCGATCCCGCAACACCAGCACCCAGGGGGACACGGCCCATGGGAAGGCCAGAGCCGGTGCACCCTCTGGCCCAAACAGCCGGCTCACCGGAGCGGCCCAGGGCGCCAAGCGCCGCAACAGCTCAGCTGCTCCAAACGGTTGCAGGCGCTTGGGAGGCACGGCCGTGGCCCAGCCATCGCTCAACGACCACAACGCCGACGACGACCGCGTCACCGCCTGGGGGTCGGCCAGCCAGCGGGCCTGCCAGCTCGAAGGCAAGTGCTGGCTCCATGCCTGGGGGAAGGCCCCATCCACCGCCGCCAGGAACTGGCCAGGGCGCTGCCGGCAGCCCCCCGCCACCGCCGGCAGGGTGAAGGCCGCGGCGGAGAGCAGGCCCCGCCTCAGCAGCTGGCGGCGGGAGAGCGCGGCGTCAAAACCCATGCCCCGACCCTAGAGACCGACCCCTGAAGAGCGACCTAGGCACCGAGCCATTGGCCGCAAAGCGCATCGCAGGCCGCGGCCAGGGCCTCGGGGGAATGGCCGCAGCGCTCCCAGAGCAGGGCCAAGCCCCCAGCCCCCACGCCCTCTTTCACATAGCCCTGCTCGTAATCGCGCAGGGCCTGGCTGCGGCAACCCCCAAAACGCAATCCGGCCACCCGCAGCGGCAAGGGCTGATCCAGCGCAAAGCGCTGGGCAATGCGCTCCAACAGCAGGGGCAAATCGCTGCCGGCCTCCCCCACCACCCAGGCCGTGGTGGCCAGTTCAATCCCGCGCACCAGCCTCGGCCGCTCCTGGGGTGAGGCCAGGGCCACAGCCAGGGCCCACACCGCCGCCATCTGGCTGCCCCCCGCCAACACCACCGGCAAGCCATGGGCCGCCGCCGCCAGCACCAGCCCCGCCGCCAGGGGCTGCATCGGATCCCCCAAGGCCGCCACCAGCGCCAGCGGATCGGGCCAGGCCGATCCCCCTCCTGGCAACGACCAACCGGCGGCCTCCAGGCCCTGGAGCACGAGGGTCTCCTTGAGGGCATGGGCGGGTTGGCGCAGGCTGCCACTCACCAGGCCATGGGCCCCAACCCCAAGCCCCAGCAACACCGCCAGGGCCGTGGTGGTGCCCCCAGGCACACATTCCGCCAGCAACAACGGCCTGGTAGACGCCCCCTGCGGAGCACGATCAGCCGCCAACTGGGCACCCCAGCGCCGGCCCCTCTCCAGCAGGGCCGCCGCCCGGGCCAGGGGCATGGCGGCCCCGGTGCTCAGGCAACGGGCAGGGCCCAGGCTTTCTTGGCCCGGTAGACGCAGATGGGCCACGGCCGGAGCCACCGGGCAACCCAGATCCACCACCACGGTGGAAGCGAGCAGGCCCAGCTGCTTGAGCACCACATGGCTGATCAGGGCCGGGCTCACCCCCGCCGGCAGGGGCGGCAGGGCATGTTCCCGGGCCGCCAAGGGGCCCTTCAGCAACAACTCGGCATCGGCCGCCGCGGTCTGGCGGCGGGATTGGGGGCTGGCACCGGCAGCGGAGATGCCCTCCACCGCAGCGGTTTCGGTGGCCGCCAGCAGCAGCAACGGGCGCGTGTGGGCCCACGCATTGCTGTCCGCGTCAGCCGTGGGCACAGGCCTGGCCATGGCAGCTAGAGCGGATCCAGCGCCACCAGGGTTTTCAACAGCTCGGGGGGCTCGGGGATCGGGGCCCGCAGCCGGCCAAACATCCAATAGGCCACGGCGTGCAAAGCCAGCACCACGATCAGGTTCTGCAACAGCACCATCGCAACGGCCACCACCTGCACCTGGGCCAAATCCACCGATGCCCCATGCCCCACCAGGCCGGCCAGCTTGTCGAGCAGACCCGCGGCCGCGCTGGTGAGCACCACCCAAAGGTTTTCACCCACCAACACCGACAACACCGCCACCCGCACCAAAAAGCCTGCGGCACCGATCAAGGTGCCCACCCCCCAGCTCCACCACCAACTGGTGCGGCGGCGCCAGCACCACCCCAACCACAGGGCCAAAAAGCCATAGGGGAACAGCATCAAGGGCCCGCGGATCGGCCCCATCAAGGCCACCAGCAACAGGGCGCTCACCACCACCCCCTCCACGGCACAGCGCCAGCCGTGGCGCAGCTGCAGCAGGGCCAGGGGCAAGGGCAAGGCCAGGCGGAACAGGGGGCTGCCCACCGGCAGGTAATAGAGGGCCACCCAGAGCAGGGCCGTGGCGGCGGCCAGGTAGGCCGTATCCATCAGCGCCCGGGCCTGCCGCTGGGTTAACGGGTGCCGGGTCATCAGCGCGGCGCGGGCGCCGGCGTCACCGTGGCCCCCTGGCCTGGGGCGCCGGGGCGAACCCGTTCAATCGTTTCCACTTCAAACGACAACCCCGCCGACCGCAGGGCCTTGGTGAGGGCTTCAGCGGGGGCGGACGGATCCACCGAGGGCAATTTGATCGTCACCCGGTAGTCGGCCGGAGCCGGCGG
>CAYFKI010000026.1:0-11071 GCA_964343525.1 uncultured Cyanobium sp. | reverse complement strand
GCCGGCCTAACCGAGGAAATCCTGCTTGAGCTTGCGGATGCGGCTCAGCAATTCGGCCCGCTTCTGGGCCTTGAGCGCATTGCGGGAGAGGAAATTCAGCAGGCCCACCAGACCCACCAGCTCCAGCAGCCCACCCACCAAGGGGATGTCGTTGATGGCATCGAGGGAGGCACCGGTGATCTTCAGGGCGAGCCCAGCCAGCAGGGCAATCGCCACCAGGCGAGCGGCCGGAACCAGATCGGCGATCGATTCCAACTTCGAGGAACCCAGTTTCTGCAGCAACTGGCTGAGGAACTGCAGGGGCAAGCCGAGCAGCTCCTTGGCCGCACCGGCTGGGGCTGCGGACTCGGTCGCCTGGGGCTGGCTCACCAACGGAGCGGGCTCAGCCACCGGAATCGTGATCTCGGGCTCAGGCGCCTGCTCCAGCACGGGCGCGGGTTCGAACTCGGGCTCTGGTTCTGGTTCTTGTTGGAACTCCAGCGCGAAGCTCACCTCCTCGATCACGGCTTCTTCGACGACGGCTTCTTCGACGAGGGCTTCTTCGACCACTGTTTGTTCCGAAACGGCTTCTTCGGCTACCGCCTGTTCCACAACGATCTCCTCTTGTTCCGGCACGGCGTCCTGGTGCTCCTGAGGCTCGGCACCGGGCTCAGGTCCAAGCTCGTGGGTGTGCTCGTCCTGCAAGGCTTCCCGCGCCGAAGACCGCCGAAGTTATAAGCCCTGTGTCAAACCGGGGCCAGCCCCTTGTCGTTAAACACCCCTTCAAACAACACCGAACTGAGGTAACGCTCACCGGAATCGGGCAGCACCACCACGATCGTTTTGCCGGCGAAGGCCTCCTCCTGGGCCAGGCGCAGGGCGGCCACCGTGGCGGCGCCGCAGGAAATGCCCGCCAGGATTCCCTCTTCCCGCATCAGGCGCCGGGCCATGGCCAACGCCTCGTCATCGGCCACGGTTTCCACCCGATCCACCAGCGCCAGATCGAGGTTGGCGGGCACAAACCCCGCCCCAATGCCCTGAATTTTGTGGGGACCGGGCTTGAGGGGATCACCGGCGCGGGTTTGGCTGATCACCGGGCTGTTGGCGGGCTCCACCGCCACCGACACGATCGGCTTGCCCTGGGTGGTTTTGATGTAGCGGCTCACGCCCGTGATCGTGCCGCCGGTGCCCACCCCCGCCACCAGCGCATCCACCTGGCCATCGGTGTCGTTCCAGATTTCTGGACCGGTGGTGTCGTGGTGGATCTGGGGATTGGCGGGATTGGCGAACTGCTGCAGCAGCACGTAGCGATCCGGGTCGGAATCGGCCAGCTCCTGGGCGGCCGAAATCGCGCCTGGCATTCCCAACCGGCCATCGGTGAGCAGCAGGTGGGCCCCATAGGCCGTGAGCAACTTGCGCCGCTCCAGGCTCATGGTTTCCGGCATGGTGAGGGTGAGGCGAATCCCGCGCGACGCCGCCACAAAGGCCAGGGCGATGCCGGTGTTACCACTGGTGGGCTCCACCAGTTCCTTGCCGGGCCCGAGCAGGCCATCTTTTTCCGCCTGCCAGATCATCGCCGCCCCGATGCGGCACTTCACCGAGAAGGCGGGGTTTCTGCCCTCGATCTTGGCCAGCACCCGGGCCTTGGCGCCCTTGGTCACCCGGTTGAGCTGCACCAGCGGGGTGTTGCCGATCGTCAGGCTGTTGTCAGCAAAGATCTTGGGATCGGCGGAAACGCGGGTCATCGGTTGGAGCAAGGGCACTACCCAGGGCCACCCTAGGCAGGGCTGACGCCGCGGCCATTCCCCTTCATCCAACCCCCCTTAATCCAGCCCGTAAGCCAGGCCGTTGGCGGGCTCGAGCAGGTGGAGCCGTTGGCGCCACTCCGCCACCGGCAGCTCCCAACCCTCCTCCCAGGGCACCGCCGCCAGGCACTGGGCCTGGCGACCGATCGCCATGCCATGGGCCACCGCCCCACTCAGCGGGGCATAGCGCTCCAGCTGGAAGCGGAAGCTGGCCAACTGGGCAGCGCTGGTGAGCAGCACATAGGCCGGGAAGCCGAGTTGGCAGGCTGTGATCGCCAACACCCCGGCCTCCCCCTCCGGCACCGTGCCAAAGCCACTCACCACGTGGTGGATGTCATGGGTGGTGGCAATGCGCTGGGTGAGCCATTGGGCTTCCGTATCGACCGGCCGCGGCCGGAAGAATTCAGGGTCGTAATTGAGGCGGCGAATCAGGGAGGCGTAGGTGTGGCCAAGGCTTCCAGCTGGCAGCTGAATCAGCCGATCCAGATCGGGCTGCAGGGGCGGATAGCGGTCATCCATCAAGGCCGCCCCACCCGGCACGGCGCGGAAGCGGCGCACGCAATCGCCCATCTGGGGACTGTCGAGCAGGTTGTCGACCAGGTCGGCAATCGTGCTGAGCTCGCCGCCACTGCGACCAATCGCCGCGAGCAACTTGAGGCTGTTGGCGGCCCGCAGCAATTCAGCAAATCGCCCCATCAACCCTGCCCAGCGGCACGCAAATCAACCATCTTCCAACAACGTCACACAAACCTGAAGATTCAATGAATTCTTAAGGGGAGGCAAATTTTTTGTCCGAGATTTCACACCCAGTGCGCATGTTGGCGCGCTTGTCACTCCCTTCCCGCCCCTTCGTCGCCTCGCCATGGCCCTCTTGAAAGCAGCCCAACTCGGGATTGAACGCTTTGCCGGCTCCCGCCACAAGGAAAGCTGGGCCCAGGCCTCGGTGGATGAGCGCAACACGATCATCCGCACCGCCTACCAGCAGGTGCTCGGCAACCAATACGTGATGGCCAGCGAACGGCTCGATGGGCTGGAATCGCTGTTTCGCAATGGCAACCTGAGCGTGCGCGAATTCGTGCGCCAGCTGGCCAAGAGCTCCCTGTACCGCAGTCGCTTCTTCAACAACTGCAACGCCTATCGCTTCATCGAGCTCAACTTCAAACACCTGCTGGGCCGCGCGCCCCAAAACAAGCAGGAGATGCTCGATCACTTCACGATCCTCCAGGAGCAGGGCTACGACGCCGAGATCGACTCCTACATCGACAGCGCCGAATACCAGGAGCGCTTCGGCCAGGACACCGTGCCCTACCTGCACGGCTGGGATTACTCCACCGGCCAAGAGGGGCTGCAGTTTTCCTGGCTGATGCAACTGGCCCGGGGTGCCGCCGCCTCCGTGAAAGGCGACCGCTCGGGGGTGCAATCCACCCTCAACAAGGTGGTGCACCGCAACCGCCCTGTGCCCGTGACCGCCCCCAGTGGCGCACCGGCGATCGTGCTGGGGCAGTCGTACTTCAGTGCCGCCACCAGCAGCGGCAGCTTCGATGAGGCCTTCAACCGCGAAGCCGCCGTGTTCAACGGCGAGCGCACCGACCGGGTGGGCGGTCTGCCGGTGATGGCCGGTGCCCGCAGCACGGGTGCCAATGGCAACCGCCTGGCCACCCTGCTGGTGACCGGCATCAACCAGATCAGCTACTCCCGCACCGCGGAAACCGTGATCCGGGTGCCCCTGACCCGCCTCAACGAGGCCCTGCAACGGGTGAACCGACTGGGTGGCCGTGTGGTTGAAGTGAAGGTCAACTGATCACGGGCCCCTGGCGCCGCAGGGTGGGGGGTTGGCAGGGCAGGATCAATTCCAGCAAGGCCCCACCCCCGGGGCCATTGCTGGCCTGGATCCGGCCGCCCAAGGTGGCAGCAATTTGCTGCACGATTGCCAACCCAAGACCACTGCCCGTGCGCTGGCTGCGCACCCGGGAGGGATCGCCGCGGTAGAAGCGCTCGAACATGTGCTCCAAATCCTCCTCGCTGAGGCCGGGGCCCTGGTCACGCACCCGCAGTTCGCACCAGCCGTTGTTTCCCTGGATCTCCACCAGGATCTCGCCACCATCGGGGCTGTAGCGCAGGGCGTTGTCGAGCAGGTTGAGCACGGCCCGGTGCAGACGGGAGTGATCCGCCTGAATCGGCACCAGCGCTGAGGAGCCCTGCTCCACCACCACGCGCACGCCGCGTTGATCGGCCAGGGGTTTGAGCCCTTGCCACACCTGCTCCACCAACGGAGCCATCGCCACCGCAGCGGAGCGCGAACCCTGCCCCGGCACGGCATTCTCCAGGCGGGAGAGCTCCAGCAGATCCCCTACCAGCTCCTGCAGCCGCAGCAACTCCCGCTGCAACCGCTCCACCAGCTTCACGTTGCGATCGGTGACCTGGGCCGCCAGGCTGTCGCCCACCAGCAGCAGGGCGGTGAGTGGGGTTTTGAGCTCATGGGCCACATCGCTCACCCAGCGCTCCTGCGCCACCAGCTGGGCCTCGAGCGAGCGGCGGCTTTGCAGCAGCACCCCCATCCAGCCTTCGGTGCCAGGCATCACGAGCACATCGAGATCCTGCTCGCCGCAGCGCCACTCCAACCGCTGGGGTCGATCCTGACGACGGGCCACGGCAATGCTGCTGTTGAGGTCGGGATCGCTGCAGAGATCGCTGAAGCTGCGGCCATAGAGAATCCGGCCCGCATTCACCGCCAGGATCCGCTCGGCCCGCGGGGTGATGTGGCGGATCAGCCCCTGGCGATCCAGCAGGATCCAGCCCACGGGCGAGGCATCCATCCAGCCCAGCAGCTGGCGCACCTTGGGAACGGGCTTGCGGCGGCCCAACGGCAGCCCCAACCTGGCTAGCAGCCACGGAAAGACACGGGCCAAGCGGCCACGGGCGCTGCCAGCCAACCGGCTGGGTGGGCTGCTAACCAAATCGATAGCCAAAACCGCGCACGGTCAACAAGTGAACCGGGCTGGAGGGATTGTCTTCCAACTTCTCACGCAGCCAGCGGATGTGCACATCCACGGTCTTGCTGTCGCCGATGTAGTCGATGCCCCACACGTGCTCCAGCAGCTTGTCGCGGCTCCAGACCCGGCGGGGGTGTTGCATGAACAGCTCCAGCAGACGGTATTCCTTTGGGGAGAGGTTCACATCCAGGCCATCGCGGGTGACGCGGCATTCCTCCTGGTAGAGGCAGAGGTTGGCGTGCTCCAGCAGCTTCACGGGGGTGAGCTGGCTGGTGGTGCGGCGCAGCAAAGCCCGGCAACGGGCCACCAATTCCCGCATGCCAAAGGGCTTCACCAGGTAATCGTCGGCCCCCACTTCCAGGCCCAACACCCGGTCGGTTTCGGTGTCGCGGGCGCTCACCACCAGGATGGGGGTCTGGTTGTTGGCCTGGCGCAACTGGCGGCACACATCCAATCCGCCCAGGCCAGGCAGCATCAGATCGAGCACCACCAGGGAAAAGCCCTCCCCCTCCGGCGCCCGCTGCAGAATCTGCAGGGCGTCGCGCCCATTGCCGCAGGCGGTCACGGCAAAGCCCTCCAGCTCGAGGGCATCGCGCACGGTTTCGCGGATGGTTTCGTCGTCCTCGACGACCAACAAGGAGGGTTGCATCCCCCCACTCTGGCTGGTGAAGGCCGCTCCCCAGAACTGAGGGTCAGCCAGCACGGCGGGGCAGGTGGGCAATCACCAGGCGCCGTTGGTCGTCGAACAGCAGCCAGCCTTCGTCTTTGAGGATGCCGAGCACCCGGGTCACGGTGACACGAGTAGTGCTCAAGGCACTGGCCAGCTCCTGGTGGGTGAGCTTGAGGTTGAGGCGCAGGCCCTGGCTGCAGGGTTGGCCGTAGTCGTTGGCCAGCAGCTCGAGGAATCCGCGCACCCGATCTTCAATGCGGCGCAAGCCCAGCAGGCCGAGCATGGCTTCGCTCTGGCGGTAGCGGGCGCCCATGCCCTGGAGCAGGGCCATGGCCAGGTGGGGAGCGGCGGCAATCTCGTCGCAGCTGAGGCAGAGCAGGTCGCTGTCGCAGAGCGTGGAGGCCTCGTACACCTCCACGTTGGAGAGGGGCGCACCGAAGGGCTCGTTGGGGCCGGCCAGGCCCAGCAGCAGCTCATCCCCCTGGATCGAGATCGAGCTCAGCTTCACCATGCCGCGCACCACCAGCCACACGCTTTTTTTCAGCAGGGGCACCCGGCTACCGGCCGGCAGGTGCACCAGGTTGCGCTGTTCGTAGCTCGCTTCCAGGAGCTCGAGAAAACTGGGCGTGGAACCTGATTCGCGAGAGGGCGTGAAGACCATCGCTGCACCGGGCAATCGGTTGCCGCTCACGCTATGAACGCGAAACGCCTTTGCCACCAAGGGAAGGTAGTGCTGGGTTTAAGAACTGGTTACGGGGCACCATGGCTTGGCGCCCGGAAAGGTTTCGGTCTAAAAAACAGCCATGGACCGTCCCCATAGCCCCGACCACGACCACAGCCATCCACCCAGCCACCAGCCCAGCCATCAGGCCGGGCACAGCCACTCCCATGGGGGTGAAGCCCTGCATCCGGCGGTGGAGATTCAGCGCCAACCCCACCAGCGCCAGCACGAGCACCGCCTCGGCCCCGCCACCGCCTTTCGCTGGAGCGTGATCCTCAACAGCGGCCTGTCGGGGCTGCAGCTGGTGATTGGGTTTGCCTTTGGCTCCCTGGCCCTGATCGGCGATGCCATCCACAACCTGGGGGATGTGGCGGGGCTGCTCCTGGGTTGGGGAGCAGAGCGGCTCAGCGCCAGACCCGCGAAGGGGCGTTTCACCTATGGCTTTGGCCGCAGCACCCAGCTGGCCTCACTGGTGAATGCGCTGTTGATCCTGATGGCCTCGGCCGTGGTGGTGGTGGAGGGCCTGCAGCGGCTGTGGCACCCCTCCACGATCCAGAGCGGCCCGGTGGCCTGGGCCGCCGCTGTTGGCATTGCGGTGAACCTGCTTTCGGCGCGGCTGTTTGGCCACGGTCACAGCCACGACCTCAACCGCCGGGCGGCGGTGGTGCACCTGATGACCGATGCGGCCATCTCGGCGGCGGTGCTGATCAGCGCCGTGGTGGTGGGGCTCACGGGCTGGCACCGGCTGGATGCCTTCACCGCCATCGGCGTGGGGCTGGCGGTGGCCTGGAGTGGCTGGGAATTGCTGCACGAAGCGCTCACGATTGCCCTCGATGCGGTGCCCAAGGGGATCGATCTCGATCAGGTGGAAGCCACGCTGCTGGCGCTGCCAGGGGTGGAAGACGTGCACCACCTGCACGTTTGGGGCATGAGCACCTCCCAGAACGCCCTCACCGCCCACATCAGCCGGCGACTGGGCAGCATCGATGACATGGCCCTGTTGCACCAGGCCAAGGCCAAGTTGGCCCAACTGGGCATTGCCCACAGCACGATCCAACTCGAACCCAGCCCCTAGGCCTGGGCGGGTTTCTCTGGCTTGCCCAGCAGCAGCACCAGCGGAATCGCCAGGGCAAACACCAGCCCCACCAGCTTGAACACATCGCCAAAGGCCAACAGCGAGGCCTGGCGATCCACCTGCAGGCTCAACAGCTGCAGGGCCTGGTCGTGGATCTGGCCGGTGCCCGGGTGCTCTTGGCTTTGCAGCCACAGCTCGAGCAGGCGCAGCCGCTCCTGCAGCAAAGGGTTGGTGATCGAGAGGTGCTCCACCAATTGGGCCCGGTGCACGGCGCGTTGGTGATCGAGCACCAGGGTGAGAGCGGCGATGCCGAAGCTGCCCCCCAGCTGGCGGGTGAGGTTGTAAAAGCCACTGCCCGCGCCCACGTCCTGGCGGGGCAGGGGGCCGAGGGTGGCCAGGCTCAACGGCAAAAACATCATCACGGTGGTCACACCGCGAAAAATCAGCGGCCAAAACAGGGCGTCTTCGCCGGTGTCGGGGCCGATGGCGGAGAGCTGCACCATCGTGACCACCATCGCCGTGGCCCCAATGGCGATCAGGGGCCGAGGATCCCAGCGCCCCACCACCTTGCCAAGCAGAGCCATCGTGGCGGCTGAGGCCAGGGCCCCGGGCAACAACAGCAGCCCGGTTTTGGTGGCGGTGTAGCCGAGCACGCTCTGGGCAAAGATCGGCACCACAAACACCGTGCCGTAAAGGCCCAGCCCCAGCACCATCGAAAACAGGCTGCCGGCGGCCAGCGAGCGGTAGCGCAACACCCGCAGGTCCACAGCGGGCTGGCGCCGCCGCAGCTCCCACCACACAAACACCGGCAGCGCCACCACGGCCACTCCGGCCAGGCGGCGGATGCCGGGGTCGGCAAGCCAGTCGTATTGCTCGCCCTGCTCGAGCACCACCTGCAGGCTGCCTAGGGCCAAGGCCAGCAGCACGATCCCCACCCAATCCACCGCGCCATCACGACCCGATCGCTCTTGCTGGGCTTGATCGGGATCCATGAACGCCAGCGCCATCAACACCGCCAGCACGCCAAAGGGCAGGTTGATGAAAAAGATCCAGCGCCAGCCCAGGGCGTCGGTGAGCCAGCCCCCCAGGGTGGGGCCGATCGCCGGGCCCGCCAGCACCACCACCCCAAACAGGGCCTGGGTGGCGCCCTGCATGGCCTTGGGCACCCCCTGAAACATGATCGCCTGGGCCTTGGGCAACAGCCCACCACCCAGCAGCCCCTGCAAAATCCTTGCCACCACAAGCACCGGCAGGTTGGGCGCCAGCCCGCACAGCACCGAGGCTCCGGTGAACCCCACCAGGCAGAACACGAAGTAGCTGCGCTGGCCAAAGCGATCACTGAGCCAGGCGCTCAGGGGGATCATCACCACCGTGGCCATGGCGTAGCCAGTGATCACCCAACCCACCTCGGCCAGGGTGGCGCTGAGGTTGGCCTGAATCTGAATCAAAGCCACGTTGGTGATGCTGGTGTCGATCACCTCCAGCAGGGCCGCCAGCGAGGCGGTGATCACCACGGCCCACTGGCGCGGGGTCACGAGCGCACGCGCACCGTGGCCGAGAGCCCCGGCACCAGGCGGGCCGCCAGGGCCGGCGGAATGGCGTGGTCTGGCTGGCCGTCGCTGAGCGAAATGCGGGCGGTGACCCGCTGCACCACCTTGGTGAAATTGCCGGTGGCGTTGTCGGGCGGGAGCAGGGCAAAGCGGGCCCCGGAAGCCGGGGCCAGGCTTACCACCCGGCCATGGAACACGTGGTCGGGGAAGGCATCGAGCCGCACCTCAGCCGGCTGGCCCGGGCGCAGGCCCCGCAGCTGCACCTCCTTGAAATTGGCCTCCACCCACGGCTGGGGCTCCACCAGGGTGAGCAGGGGTTGGCCGGGCTGCACCTGGCTGCCGATCTCGGCGGTGCGGCCACCGATCCGACCCGCCACCGGGGCGGTGATGCGCAAGTAAGACAGTTGCAATTGGGCGCGGGCCAGGGCGGCGGCGGCCTGCTGGATTTTGGCGGCGGCGGCGGCGGCCTTCTGGCGATCCACCCCCACCTGGCTGCGGCTGGCGAGGGCCTGCTCGCGGCTGGCAATGCTGCGGGTGAGTTGTCCCTGGGCCTGCTGGTAGGCGGCTCTGGCCCGATCCACCTCCTGGTGGGATACGCCGCCCTGCTTGAGCAAAAACTCCAACCGGCGCAAATCCGCCTTCGAGCGCTGCAGCTCGGCGGCGGCCACCTGGCGATCGGCACTGGCCACATCGGCGGCGGCCCGGGAGCCACTGGCGGTGGAGCTGGCCTGGCCGGCCATGGCCTCGGCCTGGCGTTGGGCCTCGAGCAGATCGGCCTGGGCGGAGCGCACAGCGGCCTGGGCTTCGCGGGGATCGAGCGCCACCAGCAACTGGCCCCGTTGCACCACTTGGTTGTCCTGCACGGGCAAGGCCGTGATCGTGCCGGGCACGCGGCTGGAGAGTTCGACCAGGTGCGCCTGGAGCTGGGCGTTATCGGTTTCCTCGATGCCCCAGTGGGTCACCAGCCAATGGCCGATCCCCACACTGCTCGCCAGCACCAGGGCCGCCAAACCCCATTGGCGGGGTTCTTTCGGCAAGCTTTGCAACCCCCGCAGCGCCAAGCCCGACCATCCACAATCCGGCCACGCTAGGCACCCGCTGGACGGGGTGATTGGCGGGGTTAGGGCCACCGAAGCGGCCAACAAAAAAGGGGGGCCAAGGCCCCCCTGAAACGCACCAATCCACAGCGGTGGAATGGCGCAAAGCGATCGGCTGATCACTCTTTGATTTGGTTCACCGCAGCCTGGGCTTTGGCCTGGATGTGCTCCGAGAGGGGCACAAAGCCGAGGTCATCGGCCTGGGCCTGGGCCTTGTCGCTCAGCATGTAGTTGATCACCTGCTTGATGCTGTCGGTTTTGGCGCCGTTGCCGGTGCGGTAAACCAAGAGATAGGTGAGGGTGGCAATCGGATAGGCACCGCTGGCCGAGGGGTTGGGGTTACCACCGGCCAGATCGCTATCCAGGGTGATGTTGCTCAGGGCAGCCTTGCCGCTCTTGTAGCCAGGCAGCACGAACTGACCGGCCTTGTTTTGAACGGCAGCCGCCTTGATGGCGCCCTTCACGAAGGCTTGGCTCATGTAGCCGATCGAGCCAGGGGTGGTTTCCACGATGCCGGCCACACCTTCATTGCCCTTGCCGCCCACGCCCACTTTCCAGTTCAGCGATTTGGCGCTGCCCAGGGTCCACTCTTTGGAGAAGGTGACGAGCGAATCAGCAAATGCGGCGGTGGTGCCGGAACCATCGGAGCGGTGCACCACGGTGATCTTGCCGGCAGAGCAACCCAGCTCTTTCCAGTCGTCGATGGAGCCCATGAACACGGACACCACCTGTTTCTGGGTGAGCTTCAGGCTGCAGCCAGGCTTGTTGTAGCCGAGGGCAATGGTGCCGCCCACGATGGGGATCTGCACCACGCCCCGGCTTACCTTGGCCTTGTCTTTGGCAGAGATCGGGTCGTCGGAGGCCGCGAAGCTCACGGTTTCATCGATGAACGCCTTACGGCCAGCGCCGGAGCCCACGGCCTGGTAGTTCACCTTGGGGCCGCCGGACTTGGCCAGATCGGCAAACCAGCGGGAATAAATTTTGTCGGGGAAGGTGGCGCCGGCGGCATTCAGCCGGTCGCGGGCAAAGGCTGCGCTGTTGGCACCCAGCAGGGCCAGCGAGCCAAAGATCAGGGCCTTCTTCGCGAAGGTCATGGGTTGGACTTTGAGGGTCTTGCCAGTCGTAGCAAGGAGAGTGCCCACCGGTCGTTATGGAAGTCTTAAGAGCCGGCTAAGAGTTGG
>CAYFKI010000025.1:9978-11119 GCA_964343525.1 uncultured Cyanobium sp. | reverse complement strand
GGCTGCCAAAGAGCTGATCCAGCGGGCCGACGATGAGGTGATGCAGGTGCTGCAGGAGGTGATCGAAGGTCACCCCATCCTGTTGAACCGGGCTCCCACCCTGCACCGTTTGGGCATTCAGGCCTTTGAACCCAAGTTGGTGGATGGGCGCGCGATTCAGCTGCACCCCTTGGTTTGCCCCGCCTTCAACGCCGACTTCGACGGTGACCAGATGGCCGTGCACGTGCCCCTGGCGATCGAAGCCCAAACCGAGGCTCGGATGCTGATGCTGGCTAGCAACAACATCCTGTCGCCCGCCACCGGTGAACCGATCATTACCCCCTCCCAGGACATGGTGCTCGGGGCCTATTACCTCACCGCTGAGCAACCCGGTTCGATCAAACCCGAATTTGGCGATCGCGCCAAAACCTTTGCCGGTCTTGACGATGTGATTGCGGCCTTTGATGAGAAGCACGTCACCCTGCACGACTGGGTTTGGGTGCGCTTTAACGGTGCCGTCGAAAACGACGACGAAGACAAGCAGCCCCAGAAAGAGGAAACCCTCAGCGATGGCACCCGGATTGAGCAGTGGCTCTATCGCCGCGACCGCTTTGATGAGGAGGGTGGGCTGATCAGCCGTTACCTGCTCACCACGGTGGGTCGGGTGGTGATCAACCACACGATCATTGGCGCCGTGGCTGCGTCCTGACGATCCATCCGCTCTGACCCTTCAGGCCAGACGTCTAGGCAGAACCTTTTCTCTCTCTTTTTCGTCTTTCATCCGCGCAGCCATGACCGCCACCCCCGCGAAGAAATCCAGCAAGAAGACCTCCAAGAAGGCCGCTGAACAGGCCGCTGCTGAGGCCAAGGCCAAGCAGGGCAATGCACCCCTGAGCAAGCAGGCGCCCCCCTTCCGCAACCGGGTGATCGATAAGAAAGCCCTGCGCAACCTGGTGGCTTGGGCTTACAAGCACCACGGCACCGCGGCGACCGCCTCGATGGCCGATGAGCTGAAGGATCTGGGTTTCCATTACGCCACCCAGGCCGCTGTGTCGATCTCGGTCGATGACCTGCGCATTCCTGGCGACAAGGCGGCCCTGCTTGAAGAAGCGGAGCAGCAGATCACCGAAACCGAGGAGCGTTATCGCCTCGGTGAGATCAC
>CAYFKI010000025.1:7807-9968 GCA_964343525.1 uncultured Cyanobium sp. | reverse complement strand
GTGGAACGTCACACCAAGGTGATCGACACCTGGACTGAGACCAACGAGCGGCTCGTGGCTGCGGTGCGCCGCAACTTCAACGAGAACGATCCACTCAACTCGGTGTGGATGATGGCCAACTCCGGGGCCCGGGGCAACATGTCCCAGGTGCGGCAGCTGGTGGGGATGCGGGGCCTGATGGCCAACCCCCAAGGGGAGATCATCGACCTTCCGATCCGCACCAACTTCCGTGAGGGTCTCACGGTGACCGAGTACGTGATCTCCTCCTACGGCGCCCGTAAGGGCCTGGTGGATACCGCGCTGCGCACCGCCGACTCCGGCTACCTCACCCGCCGCCTGGTGGATGTGGCCCAAGACGTGATCGTGCGTGAAGACGATTGCGGCACCACCCGCAGCATTCCGATCGATGCCGATGAGAAGGGCAAGTTCGCCAGCAAGTTGATTGGTCGCCTGGCGGCCGAACCGGTGCTCGATGGCAACGGCGATCTCCTGGTGGACCGCGACGGGGAGATTGATGCTCCCCTCTCTCGCACCCTGGAGGCGGCCGGCGTGAAAACCGTGAAGGTGCGTTCGCCCCTCACTTGCGAAGCCTCCCGCTCGGTCTGCCGCAAGTGCTATGGCTGGGCCCTGGCCCACAACCAATTGGTGGATCTGGGTGAAGCCGTGGGCATCGTGGCGGCCCAATCCATCGGTGAGCCCGGCACCCAGCTGACGATGCGCACGTTCCACACCGGCGGTGTGTCCACCGCTGAGACCGGCGTGGTGCGTTCCCTCTCAGAGGGTGTCGTCGAATTTGGTCCCAAGGCCCGGGTGCGTCCCTTCCGCACGCCCCATGGTGTGGAGGCCCAAATCGCCGAAACCGATTTCAGCCTCACCCTTAAGCCTTCCGGCAAGGGCAAGCCCCAGAAACTGGACATCACCAACGGCTCGATCCTGTTCGTGGCCGATGGGGATAACGCTCCTGCCGACACGATCCTGGCCCAGATCGCGGCTGGCGTGGCAGTGAAGAAGAGCGTGGAAAAGGCCACCAAAGATGTGATCTGCGATCTGGCCGGTCAGGTGCGCTACGAAGAGGTGATCCAGCCCAAGGAGGTCACTGACCGCCAGGGCAACATCACCCTCAAAGCCCAGCGCTTGGGCCGGATGTGGGTGTTCAGCGGCGACGTCTATAACCTGCCGCCGAATGCCCTGCCCGTGGTTCAGGGCAACAAGCAGGTCACCACGGGAGAGGTGCTCGCCGAAAGCCGTCTTGTCAGCGAATACGGCGGTGCCGTCCGTCTGCGCGAATCCGCGGGGGATTCCCGTGAAGTGCAGATTGTGACCGCCAGCCTCACCCTCAAAGACTGCAAATTGCTGGGTGAATCCACCCACTCAGGTGAGCTCTGGCACCTCGAAGGCAAAGACAACATTCGCTATCGCCTCAACAGCATCCCAGGCAGCAAAATCGCCAACGGCGAAGTGATTGCCGAACTCAATGACGATCGTTTCCGCACCCAAACCGGCGGCACGGTCAAATTTGCGCCAGGGCTCTCGATTAAGAAGGCCCGCAGTGCCAAGAATGGCTATGAGGTGAGCAAGGGTGGCACCCTGCTCTGGATCCCCCAGGAAACCCATGAGATCAACAAGGATATTTCCCTGTTGATGATTGAGGATGGCCAGTGGATCGAAGCTGGCACCGAGGTTGTCAAGGACATCTTCAGCCAAACCGCCGGCATCGTGACGGTGACCCAGAAGAACGACATTCTGCGGGAAATCATCGTTCGCTCCGGCAAACTTCACCTGGTTTCCGATAGCAAAACCATTGCCCGCTACAGCGACGGCAAGATGGTGAATCCCGGCGAAGAAATTGCTAAGGGCCTTAAGGCTGAAGCGATGGTGTTCGTCGAAGCGGTGGATACCCCGGAAGGTGGTGCCCTGTTGCTGCGTCCGGTGGAGGAGTACTCAATTCCCGATACCGCCCACCTGCCTGAGCTCGCCAGCGTCAAGCAAAGCGGCGGCCCATCCCTGGGCCTGAAGGCCACCCAGCGCCTCGCCTTCAAAGACGGCGAGTTGATCAAATCGGTGGAGGGCGTGGAGTTGCTGCGCACCCAGCTGATTCTGGAAACCTTCGACACCACCCCCCAGATGACGGTGGATGTGGAGGCCGTGGCCGACAAGCGCG
>CAYFKI010000025.1:6682-7797 GCA_964343525.1 uncultured Cyanobium sp. | reverse complement strand
AAGCGCGCCAAAACCATCGACCGCCTGCAGCTGACGATCCTGGAAACCCTGCTGGCGCGGCGCGACACCCTCTCCGACGCCAGCCACGGTTCCACCCACACCGATCTGCAGGTGGAAGACGGCATTGCCGTCAAGAAAGGCGATGTGGTGGCTACCACCCAGATCCTTTGCAAAGAAGACGGCGTGGTGCAGCTGCCCGATTTGGTGGAAGGCGAAGCCATTCGCCGCTTGATCGTGGAGCGCGATGGCGACACCCGGGTGATCGATCTGGGTTCTGCGAAGCCCTTGGTGGCCGTGGATCAGCGCATCGTCGATGGCGATCAGCTGGCGGCCGGCCTCACCGCTCCTTGCTGCGGTCAGGTGGAAGCCATCAACGGCAGCAAGCTCACCATCCGCCTCGGTCGCCCTTACATGGTGTCGCCCGACTCCGTGCTGCACGTGCGGGACGGTGAACTCGTGCAACGCGGCGACAGCTTGGCCCTGTTGGTGTTCGAGCGTCAGAAAACCGGTGACATCGTGCAGGGTCTGCCCCGGATTGAGGAATTGCTGGAAGCTCGCCGTCCGCGGGAATCCACCATCCTCTGCCGCAAGAGCGGCACCGTTCAGATCAAGCAGGGTGACGACGACGACTCCCTCACCGTGTCGGTGATTGAGCACGACGATGTCGTGACCGAATACCCGATCCTGTTGGGTCGCAACGTGATGGTCAGCGATGGCCAGCAGGTCAGCGCTGGTGAATCGCTCACCGATGGTCCGATCAACCCCCATGAGTTGCTCGAGTGTTACTTCGAAGATCTGCGCAGCCGCAAACCCACCCTGGAAGCCGCCCAGGAGGCCATTTCCAAGCTGCAGTTCCGGATGGTGACCGAGGTGCAGAACGTCTACAAATCGCAGGGCGTTTCGATTGACGACAAGCACATCGAAGTGATCGTGCGGCAGATGACCAGCAAGGTGCGGGTCGAGGACGCCGGTGACACCACGCTCCTGCCTGGGGAGCTGATTGAGCTGCGTCAGGTGGAGCAGGTGAATTCCGCCATGGCCATCACCGGTGGCGCTCCGGCCGAGTTCACCCCGGTGCTGCTGGGCATCACCAAGGCCTCACTCAACACCGACAG
>CAYFKI010000025.1:2691-6672 GCA_964343525.1 uncultured Cyanobium sp. | reverse complement strand
GCCTCAAGGAAAACGTGATCATTGGTCGCTTGATTCCTGCGGGCACCGGCTTCAGCGGCTTCGAAGAGGAGCTGCGCGCCGAAGCCGGCCCCCATCCCGACATCCTCGAAGAGGACGGCATGGGCTACCGCCGCATGCAGAACCTCCGGCCCGATTACACGGTGGAGATGCCCGCACCCTCTGCGTCGATGGCCGTGCTCGACGATCCCTCCGATGAGGATCTGGTGGCCACCCGCAGCCGCCATGGGATCGAAGCCAGTGCCAGTGGCCTAGCTGCCTTCACCCGTCCCACCGTGGAGGAGGGGCTGGAAGAGGAGCTGATCGCCGACCCAGCTGCTTTGGAGGGTCTCCAGGAAGAGGGGCTGCTCAGCGATGAGTAAGCCCCCGCTCACCAGCCTGGGCACGCCGGTACCCCAGCGCCGTTTGCCCCGTTACGGCTTCCACACCCACACCGAAACCCTCAACGGTCGGGTGGCCATGCTCGGCTTCTTTGCCTTGCTGGCCGTGGAGTGGAAGCTGGGCCATGGCTTACTGATTTGGTGAAATCACCGATTGATTTGGGGATCGCACACCCAGATTTGGTGATCGCTCCAAACGAGTCCCGTCCCCTGTTGGGGATGGGACTTTCTGATTTGGAAGATTGGGCTGTGGCCCAGGGCCAGGCCCGCTTTCGTGGTCGCCAACTGCATGACTGGCTCTACGCCAAAGGCGCCCGCACGTTGGAGGCCATCTCCGTGTTGCCGAAGGCCTGGCGCGAGCAACTGCAACGGCAAACGCCTGCTGGTGCAAGCGATTGGATTGGCCGCTCCAAGGAGCTGCATCGCAGCGTGGCCCGCGACGGCACCACCAAGTTGCTGCTGGCCACCGCCGATGGCCTCACGCTGGAAACGGTGGGCATCCCAGCCAGTGATCGCCTCACGGTGTGCGTCAGCAGCCAGGTGGGGTGCCCCATGGCCTGCCGCTTCTGTGCCACGGGCAAGGGCGGCTTGCAGCGTTCCCTCGCCGTGCACGAGATCGTGGATCAGGTGCTGAGTGTGCGGGAGGTGATGGGCCAGCGCCCCAGCCACGTGGTGTTCATGGGCATGGGTGAACCCCTGCTCAACAGCGAGGCCGTGCTGGCCGCGATTGATTGCCTCTGCGGGGATCTGGGCATGGCCCAGCGCCAGATCACGGTGAGCACCGTGGGGGTGCCCAAAACGCTGCCAACCCTCGCGGAACGGGCGCTGGAGCGGTTGGGGCGGGCCCAATTCACCCTTGCTGTCAGCCTGCATGCCCCCGATCAACGCCTGCGGGAGGAGCTGATTCCTACGGCCCATGCCTATCCCCTGGAGGCCCTGCTCGACGACTGCCGCCACTACGTGGCGATCACCGGCCGCCGGGTCAGTTTTGAGTACATCCTGTTGGGCGGCCTCAATGACCAGCCCCGCCATGCCGAAGCCCTGGCCCAGTTGTTGCGGGGTTTCCAGAGCCACGTGAATCTGATTCCTTACAACCCGATCGAGGAGGAGGAATTCCAGCGCCCCACTCCCGAAGCGGTGGCGGCTTTTAAGGCCGGATTGGAGCGCCGCCATGTGGCGGTGAGTGTGCGCGCTAGCCGGGGCTTGGATGCGGATGCGGCCTGCGGTCAGTTGCGGCGGAGGCTGGCCTCAGGTGGCGTCGAGCCTGGGATCAAAGGCCCCCCGCGGGCTGAGCTCGTGCCAGGGCGCCAGCACGGCGAGTAGGAGAAAAGCCGGCACGGCGGCAGCCGCCGTGAGGGCAAAGAAGCTGCTCCAGCCCACCAGTTGGGCCAGGAAGCCGGCGGGTACGGCCAACACCGAGCGGCTCAGGGCATAAATCCCTGAGAGCAGGGCGTATTGGGTGGCGGAGAAGCGGGGATTGCAGAGGCTCATCAGCAGGGCCAAAAAGGCGGCGGTGAGCATGCCGTGGGCGAAGTGCTCCACGCTCACGGTGAGCAGCAGCCCCGTGGGGCCGCCGCCAAATTTGGCCAGTCCCCAGTAGGCGAAGTTGGTGAGGGTGCCCACGGCCCCGAACAGCCACAGGGCCCGGTTGAGGCCAAGGGGCCCAAACAGCAACCCGCCGGCGGTGGTGCCCAGCATCGTGGCGGCAATGCCCCAGCCGCCATTGATGGCACCGATCTGCGCGGCGCTGAAACCCGCTTTGAGCATGAAGGGCACCGCCATGGCATTGAGCAGGCCCTCGGGCCAGCGGTAAAGCATCACGAGCACCAGCAGTTGTACGGCCCGCTTGGGGCCGGTGCGCTGGAGGAATTCCCTTGCGGGACCCACGATCGCGTCCCGCAGGTTGCGCGGGGGATGTTGCAGGGGCGCTAGCCGCGGCGCGGTGATCGTGATGGGCACCACGGCCGCCACCAGCAGGGCCGACGCCACAAACGCGGCCGGCCAGCCCCACAGGCCAGCCAGCACAAAGCCAGCCGATCCCACCAGCAACATCGCCGCGCGGTAACCCAGGGCACTGGCAGCGGCCCCAGCCCCCCGCTCTGCTTCAGGCAGCAGGTCGGTGCGGTAGGCATCCACCATCACGTCCTGACTGGCGCTGGTGAAGGCCAACACCAGGGCCGCCACCCCGACCCAGGTGACGCTGGGTCCATCCATGTGGGGATGCAGCAGGGCCATCGCCCCGATCACCGCCACCAGCAGCAGCTGCAACACCAGGAGCCACCCGCGGCGCCGATCCGGCCAGGCCAGGGGCCAGCGATCCAGCAACGGGGCCCAGAACAACTTGAGCGTGTAGGGCAGCTCCGCCAGGCTCAGCAGTCCAATCAGGCCAAGGGGGATGCCATTGGCCGTGAGCCACCCTTGCAGCAGTTTGCTGCCCACCATGTAGGGCGTGCCGCTGGCCACACCCTCCGCCCCCACAGCCAGAAGTCGGTGCCATCGGCCCATCGCCGAACCCTAGGGGCGATGATGGCCCCAGGCCAGGGGTACGCCCGTGTGCGCCTACCTGTAAGCCTCCGGTTTGTTTCCTCCGGTTTTCTGCCAACCGTGCAATTTTTTCGCTCCACCCTGCTGCCCGCCGCCATCGTGCTGCTGTTTGGGCTGGCCCTGTTTGCGGTGAGTGCCCGGATTTGGTTGCCTGGCGACATGGCCGCTCCAGCCCCGATCAGCTGAGCCGCGCGCCGTGATCGATCCCCAGCCCCATCCCGACCATCCCCAGCAGGACGCCTCCCTGGTGTCTGGAGCTTCGCGGGGCCCCTTTGATGAAAGCCCCCAGCAGCTTTACCTCGATCCAGAGGTGCTGGCCCAGGAGCTAGCTGAGGAACTGTTGGGCGACCCCCTCGATGAGCTCGACAGCCTGGAACCCGATGGGGTGGATGGGGCTGCCGAATGCGACCTGGGCCTCGGACTCCTTGCTGGTGACCATGAACAGCGGGTGCAGGGGCTACGCATTTTTTGCGAACACCGTGATCCCCGCGCCCTTCCCCACCTGCTGCCGCTGCTCGAGGCCTCCTGCCCCATTGAGCGGATGAGCGCGGTTTATGCCCTCGGCCGCAACCCCAGCCCCTTGGCGGTGGAGCCCTTGCTGCAGCTGTTGACCAGTGACGACAACGGCTACGTGCGCAAGGCCGTGGCATGGAGCCTGGGGAGTTATCCCGATGCGCCGGTGATCAATCCGCTGACCCGGGCGTTGCAGGTGGACATCGCCGCCGTGCGGCTGTGGGCGGCCAGTTCCCTGGCCGAGGCCGGCAGCACAGGGCCGGCCAAGGCCGACCTGGCGGCGGCCCAGCTGCTGTTGACCCTGCGCATCGATAGCGAGGCGGCCGTGCGTTCCAACAGCGCCTGGGCCCTGGGTCGCCTCTATGGCGATCTGGTGGAGCCTCGCCAGCGCGACGTGGTGGAAAGCCTGCTCAGCGCCATGCTGTTGGATGCGGAATCCAGCGTGCGTGATGAGGCCAGGGTGGCCCTGGAACAGCTGGAGCAGCCCGAGGTGCTGGATCGTCTGCAAACCCTGGTGGATGAGGGC
>CAYFKI010000025.1:0-2591 GCA_964343525.1 uncultured Cyanobium sp. | reverse complement strand
GTTGGCCTGAGCCCAATCCCTTGCCGACGCCGCTAGCATCTCCGAACATTGTGCTGGTCTGGGATGGCACAACAAACCATCCGTTTCCGGATTCGCCCGGACGGCCGGGTCGATGAGCAGGTGGAGGGCCTGGTGGGATCTGCTTGCGAGCAACTCACCGATCGCATCGAAGCCCAGCTCGGAGTCGTTCAGCGGCGTCAGCCCACCTCCGAGGCCTTCGCCGTGGCTCCGCTCTCCCAGGTTCAGGAGATCGGCGCCGAGCAGCACCTCGCTTCCCCTTCAGCGTTCAACCCCTGAGTCGATGTCGCACTTCAGCACCGTCAAAACGGAACTCCGCGATCGCCAGGCCTTGGTGGATGCCCTCACCGATTTGGGCCATGCCCCCCAGCAGGGAGCCATTCAAGTGCGGGGTTACCGCGGACAGACCGTGACGGCTGAGTTGGCCGTCGTTCAGGAGCACGGCGCTGATATCGGCTTCCGCCTCAACTCTGAAACCGGCTGCTACGAGCTGGTGACCGATCTCGACCTTTGGGGCCTGAAGGTGCCGGTGGAGCGGTTCTTGGGCCAGCTGAGCCAGCGCTACGCCTTGCACACAATCCTGGCGGCCACCGCCGACGAAGGCTTCCAGGTGAGTGAGCAGACGAACCACGTCGACGGCAGCATTGAACTGGTTGTGACCCGCTGGGCCTAGGCCGTGGTGGCTGAGGCGAGCTCCAGCTTCCAGGTGGGGGATCCGGCCATCGCTTCCATCGATCCCGGCCTGGCCTTTGCCGCCCCGGCGCTCCAGCCCAATGTTGGCCCAACGGGCCAGGAACCCTTGCTGGGTGGGGCCCTGCGCGAGCAGGCAGTCTGGGTGGATGAGGCGGTCTGCATCGGCTGCCGCTATTGCGCCCACGTTGCTGCCAACACGTTTGTTGTGGAGCAGGAGTGGGGGCGCTCCCGTGCGATCCGCCAGGACGGTGACAGCACGGCCCTGATCCAGGAGGCCATCGACACCTGTCCAGTGGATTGCATCCACTGGGTGGCCTATGAGGCCTTGCCCCAGCTGGTGGCCCAACTGGCCGAGCAGGACATTCGGCCCTTGGGCATCCCCCAGCCCGCACGCCTCAAACGCACCCTGCCCAGACGGCCTTGATCCCCACCCGCCGCTTTGGTCGCACGGAGTTGGCCATGCCCGTGCTCTCGCTGGGGGGGATGCGTTTTCAGCAGAGCTGGAGCGACCTCCCGGAGGACGCGATCACCCAGGAAAGCCAGGCCAACCTGAAAGCCACCCTGGAACGGGCCATGGCGGCCGGGTTGCACCACATCGAAACCGCCCACCACTACGGCAGCTCCGAGCGTCAGCTCGGCAGCCTGCTGGATCGGGTTCACGATCCGAAGCGCATCCTGCAAACCAAGGTGCCGCCGGCGGAGGATCCGGCGCAGTTTGAGGCCGAGCTGCGTACCAGCTTTGCGCGCCTGGGCTTGGGGGATGGCGACCAGCTCCCCCTGCTGGCCATCCACGGCATCAACCTGCCCGAGCACCTGGAGCAAACCCTCCGCCCAGGTGGCTGCCTGGAGGTGGTGCGGCGCTGGCAGGCCCAAGGGCGCATTGGCCACGTGGGGTTCTCCACCCACGCAGAGCTGGAGTTGATTGAGGCGGCCATCGCCAGCGATGCCTTCGATTACGTGAATCTCCACTGGTATTTCATCCGCCAAGACAACGCCTCGGCGATCGAACGGGCCCATGCCCATGACATGGGGGTGTTTGTGATCAGTCCCACCGACAAGGGAGGCCATCTCCACAGCCCCTCCGACCGTCTGGTGGCGCTGTGCGATCCCCTGCCGCCGATGGTGTTCAACGATCTGTTTTGCCTGGCGAACCCCCACGTTCACACCATCAGCGTGGGGGCTGCCCGGCCTGGCGATTTGGACGCCCATCTGCAGGCCGTGGCGCTACTCGACCAGGCACCGGTGTTGCTGCCCCCCATCCTGGAGCGGCTCGAGCAGGCCCGGCGGGATGCGCTGGGGGAAGCCTGGCTGGGCAGTTGGTCGCAGGGATTGCCCGCCTGGCAGGCCACCCCTGGGCAGATCAATTTGCCGGTGTTGCTATGGCTCCACAACCTCCTGGAGGCCTGGGATCTCGAGAGCTTTGCCAAGGCCCGCTACGGCCTGCTGGGCCAGGGCGGCCATTGGTTCCCCGGAGCCAATGCCGATGGCTTCGATGGGGTGGGCGATGGGGCGGTGACTGAGGCTGAATTGCTGGCTGTGTTGGCCGGCAGCCCATGGGCTAGTCGCATCCCCCTGATCCTGCGCCGGCTCAAGCAGCGGTTGGGCGGCTCCCGGGTGCAGCGGCTGATCAGCGACTAGGCAGCCGCGGCTTCGGTGGCGGCATCCCCAGCGGTTGTTTGCTCGGGATGCCCACGGCGCGGGGGTAGCTGCGGGGGCAAGCGGCCAGCGGCTTGAGCACCAGGGCATGGCGAATCCCTTTGTCGCCCGGCAATTGCCGGGGCCGGCAATCCTCGATCGTGGCCTTGAGGGGAACGCAGGCCTTCGCTAGATCCTCGGCGTCTTGCTTGCTCCATTGGCCCCGGTAGAGCAGGGCCCGTCCC
>CAYFKI010000024.1:7642-11145 GCA_964343525.1 uncultured Cyanobium sp. | reverse complement strand
GATCGGCGAGGTTGAGCTCGGTGGTGGTGCCGCTTTCCACGCAGATCGGTTTGCCCGCCAGATCCTTGAGGCTCTTGATGCCGCTAGCCACCGGCACCATCACCCCCTGGCCGTCATAGAAGGTGGTGGGGGCAAAGCTGAGCCCATTGCCACCGGCCGCATCGCGGCTGAGGGTGAGGGTGGTGTTGCGGGAAAGCAGGTCCACCTCTCCGCTGGCCAGGGCCGCAAAGCGCTCACTGGAGTTGAGGTCGCGGAATTCCACCTTGGCCGGATCCCCCAACACCGCCGCGGCCACCGCCCGACACACCTCCACATCCAGGCCGCTATAGCGGCCATCGGGCCCCACAAAACTGAAGCCCGGCAACTTGCCATCGACGCCGCAGACCAGGTTGCCGCGGCCCTTCACCAAGGCCAGCTTCTGGCTCTGGATGCCGCCACCGTCGCTGGCGCAGCCCACCAGGCCCAGGGCCGCGATCAGCGGCAAGGCCTGGGCAAGCCGGCGCAGAATCATGGGGCCCGAGTCGAATTCGGGGCAGTTTGACAGCAGTTGCCCGGATCTGAGGGGAGTCGCGGGTAGCCGATCCCAGGCCCAACACCGAGCCCAGGGCTGGTTGGGTTGCTGGTTTGCGCGCTCGAACCGCCCTAGCGTTTGGGGCGAGCCGGTTTGGTTGCCCCCCGATGCCCGACGACCTCGACAACCTGTTCCGCTTTCTGGGGCGCATCCAAGACGATCCCGCCCTGCGCGAGCTGCTCAACACGGTGGAAACCGTGCCCGATGTGGCCGTGATTGCGGCCGATCAGGGCCTGCCCTTTGCCGCCGCCACCCTGCTGGCGGCCCTGGAGCAATGCCAGGAGTCCGTCGCCACGCGCTACGGCCTGATGGACGAGAAATTGATCCGGGTGTATTTGCAGCGCGACAGGCTGCGCTCCAGCCTGGGCAACGCTTGAACAAAGGATGAAGGCGCGCGTTGCCAGGGGCAGAATGATGCGCTTGCGCAAGGAACAGGGCTGAATGGGCCGATTCCAGATCTCGGGCTTGAACCGGGTGCGGCGCACCCTGATCGGCCAACCCCTGCCCACCAGCGCCCACGCCGAGGAGCGGCTGAATAACGCCGAGGCGTTGGCGATTCTCAGCTCCGACGCCCTCTCCTCGGTGGCCTACGCCACCCAGGAGATCGTGCTCGTGCTGGGCATGGCCGGTGCCGTGGGGCTGGGCTTCACCCTGCCGATCACGGGGCTGATCATTGCCCTAATGCTGATCGTGGCGATCAGCTACCGCCAAACGATCAAGGCCTACCCCCAGGGCGGCGGTTCCTACCGAGTGTCCCACCAAAACCTGGGCGACATCCCGGGGCTGGTGGCGGGGGGCTCCCTGGCAATCGACTACGTGCTCACGGTGGCGGTGAGTACGGCGGCTGGCATCTCCGCCCTCACCTCCTATTTCCCCGCCCTCGAGGCCTACCGCGTGCCCCTGTGCCTGGTGGCGTTGGGCCTGTTGATGATGGCCAACCTGCGGGGGGTGCGCTCCAGCGCCCAGCTGCTGAGTGCCCCCACCTATGTGTTCATGGGCGCCGTGCTCACCCTGGTGGTGGCGGGCCTGGTGAAGCTGGCCCATGGCGACATCGGCGCCATGGCCTCGGCCGAGCAAAACCTGCGCATGGCGGAGGAGCACGGCAGCCTCTCGGCCATCAGCGCCGTGCTGTTGATGCGGGCCTTCAGCTCGGGCTGCGCCGCCCTCACCGGCATCGAAGCCATCAGTGATTCGGTGATGGCCTTCAAACCGATCGAATGGCGCAACGCCCGCCGCGTGCTCAGCGTGATGGTGCTGCTGCTGGCCACGATGTTTGGCGGCATCAGCGTGCTCGCCCATCGGCTGGGCACGGTGTACGTGGAAAACGGCCCCACCCTGCTGTTTCAGCTGGGGGATCAGGTGTTCGGCCACCACAGCCTGATGCTGCTTTTGCTGCAGGCCGCCACACTGCTGATCCTGTTGCTGGCCGCCAACACCGCCTACGCCGACTTCCCGCGCCTGGCCAATTTCCTCGCCCAGGACGGCTACCTACCCCGCCAGCTCACCTCCCTGGGGGATCGGCTGGTGTTCAGCAACGGCATCCTGGCCCTGAGCGGCTTTGCAGGGCTGCTGCTGGTGGTGTTTGGCGGCAGTGTGACCCGCCTGATCCCGCTCTATGCGGTGGGCGTGTTTTTGAGCTTCACCCTCTCCCAGGCCGGGATGGTGGTGCACTGGTGGAAGGAGCGGGGCTTTGGCTGGCGGGGCAAGGCCCTGGTGAATGGCTTCGGCAGCGTGGTGACCCTGGTGGTGACCGGGGTGTTGCTGTTCAGCAAGTTCACCCACGGGGCCTGGGTGATCGTGGTGGCGATTCCCCTGTTGGTGCTGCTGTTCCTGGCGATCAAACGCCACTACACCCAGGTGGCCAAACGGCTGCGGCTGGCCACCGATAAAAAGCTGAGCCTGCCCCCGGGGCCAGCTGAAGGCGGCGCTCCGGTGGTGGTGCTGGTGGGCCAGCTTCACCGCGGCAGCTTCGAAGCCGTGCGCTACGCCCGCTCGATCGCCCGCGAGCTGGTGGCTGTACACGTGGATCTGGGACTGGGCAAAGCCGGGGCCTTCCGGGAGCAATGGGAGCGCCAGCTCCCCGATATCCCCCTGGTGGTGCTCGAATCGCCCTACCGCTCCTTGATTGATCCGGTGCTGGAGTTTGTGCGGGCCTTTGAGATCGAGCACAAAAAAGATCGCGACACCTTCTGCACCGTGGTGCTACCGGTGTTTGTGACCCGCCATCGCTGGGAAAACATCCTCCACAACCAATCCACCATTTCCCTACGCAGTGCCCTACGGGCCCAGGGCACCCGGGTGGTGAGCACGGTGGGCTTTTATCTGTAGGAGCGAACTAGCGCGGCTGGCCAGGCAAGGCCGGCAATCGCACCACCCCAACTGCCCAGAGGGCCGGGATCGCGTAGAGGCTGCAATAGAGCGCCGGCCCCCACTGCCAGAGCTGTTTTTCCAAAAGCCAGCTGCACACCACCGGGGCTGTCCCGGCAAACAGGGCCATCGCCAGGCTGTAGGCGATCGAAAACACGGTGCAGCGCTGGCGCACGGGCACCAGCTCCACGGCCATCACCCCCTGGGCCCCCATGGTGAGCATCACCGGCAACACCCCCAGGGCCTGGCCCAGCCATAGCCCCATTGGGCCGCCGAGCTGCACCAGGGGCAAGGCGACGGGTGTGATGAAGGCCAGCAGCAGGTTGCCGAAGCGGTTCACCGGCACCTGGCCGTAGCGATCCACCAACACCCCGCCCAGCACCACCAACGGCAGCCCCAGGGTCTGGATCACGGTGGAGGTGGCGTTGGCCTGGCCCAGGCTCGATCCCACCTGGTGGCCACTGAAATCCACCAGGTACACAAACAGCACGTAAAAGACCACGTTGGCGAACGACACCAGGGCCGCAATCCGCAGCACCAGGCGCCATTGCCCGCCGATCTCCCC
>CAYFKI010000024.1:0-7542 GCA_964343525.1 uncultured Cyanobium sp. | reverse complement strand
AGCAAGCCGCCAGCGGTGGCCAAACTCGCCAGATAGCCCTGGCGGCCTGGCTGGGCCGCTTCAGTGGCGTAGGTCATCGAACCGGTGAATTCACCGCCCACCGAAAAGCCCTGGAGCATGCGCAGCGCCAACAGGGTCAAGCCCCCCGCCGCACCCCACTGGGCATGGGTGGGCAACAGGGCAATCAGCAGGCTCGAGCCGCCCATCAACACGATGCTGAGGCTGAGCATGTCGCGGCGGCCGAGCACATCGCCGATCGGCCCCAGCACCAGGCTGCCCACAGGCCGCATCAGGTAGCCCACGGCAAACACGCCAAAGGCCGCCACCACCTGCATGGCGGCATCGTCGGCCGGGAAGAAGGCCCGCCCCACCGGACCAGCCAGGTAGCCGTAAATGGCGAAATCAAACCACTCCAGGGCGTTGCCCAACAGGGCGGCCAGGGTGGCGGCCCGGCGCTCGCGCGCCGTGAGCTGCAGGGTCATGGTTGGTGGGGCGGAGGATCCAGCAGGCGTCCCTCCCACCAGGCCAACAGCCTGGGCACCAGCACGATCACCGCCACCAGGGCCATGGCACCCAAGCCAAACTGCATCACCCCTTCCACCATGCGCTGGAAGGGTATCCAGCGGCCGCCGAGCCAGGCCAGCCCCACCATCGTGGTGGCCCAGAGCACGGCACCGGTGCAATTGCAGATCAAAAAGCGGCGGTAGGGCATGCCAACGGCGCCCGCCATGGGGCCCGCCAGCACCCGCAGCACCGCCACAAAGCGGCCCAGCAGCACCGACTTGCCGGCATGGCGCAAAAACTTGAGGCGCAAGGCTTCCAGTTGCTCAGGCGACTGGCGCAGCAGGCGCCCCACCCGCACCAACAGGGGCCAACCGGCCCGGCGGCCCACCCAGTAGCCCAGGGAGTCGCCCACGATGGCGCCGCCACTGGCGGCGGCGATCACGCCAGCCACGTTGAGATGGCCGCTGCCCGCGGCGTAGCCCCCCAGCAGGGTCACCGTTTCCCCAGGCAGGGGCAGGCCGGCACTTTCCAGCAGCATGGCCGCAAACACCACCCCATAGCCCCAGGTTTTGATCAACGCCTGGAGGTGGCTGGTGCTGAACAGATCCGGGCTGAGGAGGTCCGGTGAGAACACGACAGGCAACGCCATGGTGGGCCGCTCAGCCCAGGTGAAGGCGCAATTCTGCAAGGCCCAGGTGCCCAATGCCGACCAGGGCAGCCGCACCGATCAGCGGCAACACCCCCCAGCGCCAGCGCAGCAGGGCCCACAACGCCAGCAGCAGCAACACCACCATGGCCGGATCCAGCCGGCCGGCAGGCCCGAGCACCGGCACGGCAAAGAACAGCACCAAACTGCCAATCACCCCCACCACCGATGCGGTGATGGCCCGCAGGGGAGCGGCGAGCTGGAGGTTGTCGCGGCTGGCTTCCACCAGGGGCGCCCCCGCCAGGATGAAGCCAAAACTGGGCAAAAAGGTGAACCACACCACCACCAGGGTGGCCACCACCGCATCCCACCAATGGCCAGGGCCGCCGAACACCCCGTTGTTCCAGCCCCCCATGAACCCCACAAAGGCCAGCACGATCACCAAGGGGCCGGGGGTGGTTTCCCCCAGGGCCAGGCCGTCCAACATCTGGGGGGCGCTCAGCCAGTGGAAGTGCTGCACGGCCGCTTTGGCCACATAGGGCAGCACCGCATAGGCGCCGCCAAAGGTGACCAGCGCCACCTGGGTAAAAAAGCGCGCCATCGCCACCAGCGGGCCATCCCAGCCATTGAGCCAGCCCAAGACCATCAGGGGCAGGATCAGGGCCAGGCCCCAGAGGAGCAGGCTGAGGGCCAGCTGGCGGGGGGAGAAGTGGGCATGGGAGGGGGTTGGATCCGCCGCGATCGGCTCCGCCTCGCGCAGGTCCAACCAACCGGGCTGCCAGCGGCCCATCCACCAGCCCGCCAGGGCCGCCAATCCCACCACCAGGGGGTAGGGCCACTGCAACAGGCTGAAGGCCGCAAAGGCCAGCACCGCCAACAGGGCGAGGGCGGGGGTGTGCAGGGTGCGGCGGCCGATGCGCCAGGCGGCCTGCACCACAATCGCCAGCACCGCCGGCTTGAGCGCCCAAAACACCGCGGCCAACAAGGGCAGCTGGCCCCAGAGCACGTAAAGGGTGGAGAGGGCGATCAGCACGATCACCGACGGCAGCAAAAACAGCCCCCCGGCGATCAGACCTCCAGGCACACCGTGCATCAACCAGCCGAGGTAGGTGGCCAATTGGATGGCTTCTGGCCCCGGCAACACCATGCAGTAGTTGAGGGCGTGCAGATAGCGCGCCTCCGAGAGCCATCGGCGCCGTTCCACCAACTCTTGGTGCATCAGGGCCAACTGGCCGGCGGGTCCGCCAAAACTGATCCAGCCCAGCTGAAACCAATAGCGGGAGGCTTCAGCCAGAGAGACGGCAGGGGGCAGCAAATGGGTCGGGAACCTTGCTGAACTCCAGCATCCCAGCAGGGTGGTGTGCCGCAAAGCACCACGCAGACAACGGCCTAAGCCACCGCCTGCTCCACGATCTCGCCATCCACCAGCAGCAGGCTTTCCCCTGGCGCCAAGGCGCGCCACTGTTCGTTGGTGGTGAGGGGCTCGGTGCTCACGATCGTGACCACGTCGTGTTCGGTGGTCAGCTCGGAAAAATCCACCGTGAGGTCGTCGTCGGCCAGGGTGGCCATCGTGAACGGGGCCCGGCGGGTAATCACGTGCAATTTGGTGCCACCAAAGGCATAGAGCCAGTGGCCATTGCTGATCAGGCAATTGAAGATCCCCTGGCCCGCCAGATGGGTGGAGCAGCGATTCAGCAAGCCAAACAAGTCTGAGGAGGCGCAAGGGGATAGGGCCTCGGGTGCCGGATCCAAGCCATCGAGCGTGTTCAAGATCCAGCAGAACGCAGCTTCGCTATCGGTGTTGCCAACCGGCCGGTAGGGATCGCCCGCGGGGATCTCTCCTTTGATGTCGCCGTTGTGGGCAAACACCCAATCCTGGCCGCGCCATGGGCGCTGGAAGGGGTGGCAATTTTCCAGGGCCACCACCCCCTGGGTGGCTTTGCGGATATGGGCCAGGGAATAGCGGGCCTTGAAGGCGTGCGCTTCCACCTGAGCCGCCAGAGGCGAGAAGGCCGCCGGGCTCTCCTCGCGAACCACCTCCAAGCTGCCATTCACGGGATCAAAGCTGGCCAGGCCCCAGCCATCGGCGTGTTCACCGGTAGCCCCACCGCGGCGCGCCAGGCCATGGAAGGAAAAGCGCATGTCGGTTGGGGTGTTGGCGCTGAGGGCCAGCAGTTCACACATCAACCCAGGGGCGAAAGGCCAATCCAATGCCCTGCATCATCACCGAAATCCAGCGGCCATTGGCGTTGCAAAGACCGAGATTCACACGCCTCGAAAACGAAGCCCTGCACCAACAAAAAGCCCCGACCGTATGGCCGGGGCAGTAAACATCGAAAGCAAGATGGCGATCAATGGCCTGGTAGCGATCAAGCAATCAACGGCTCTTGCTGAAGATTTGATCCCAAAGACCGCCATTACTGAAGAAGGATTTGTTCACCTTGGCCCAACCGCCAAAGCTGCCCACCGTAAAAGTTTTCACCTGTTCGAACTTGCCGCGGGCATAGGCCTTGCCTTCAGCGGTCACGGGGCGGAAACCGTTGTTCACAAAGGCCTTCTGGGCCGCTGGGGTATAGAGAAAACGGGTGAAGGCCTCGGCCACCTTGCGGTTGCCGTGCTTGTTCACGTTCTTATCTACAACAGCGATCGGCCCCTCAATCAAGATGTTGGGGCTGGGCAGCTTGTAGGGAACGGTCCACTCGCCCGTTTTCTTGGCGAGGATGGCTTCATTTTCGTAGTTGAGCAGCACATCGCCCTTGCGGCGCTTCACGAAGGTGTCGGTGGCTTCGCGGGCATCCTTGGGCAACACGTCCACATTTCTGTAGACGGTGGTGAGGTAATTCTTGGCATCGGCTGCCGAACCACCGGATTGGGTAATCGAGCCATAGAGGCCCAGGAAATTCCAGCGGGCACCACCCGAGGTTTTGGGATTAGGGGTCACCACGTCAACGTTTTTGTTGTCGAGGTCCTTCCAGGTTTTGATCTTCTTCGGATTCAGCGGACGCACAAAGAAGGCCACCACCGAGTTGGTGATGATCGACTTGTTGGGATTTTCGTTTTGCCAACCCTTATCGATCAGGCCGGCATCTTGAATCTTGAGCACATCGCCTTCCAGCGCCAGGCCCACCACATCGGCTTCCAAGCCATCAATCACGGCTCGGGTCTGACTGCCAGATCCGCCGTAACTGGTTCTGATGGTCACGTTCTGGCCGGTCTTTTTCTTCCAGTCGGCCTGGAACAGGGGAATGATTTGGTCGTAGGCCGCTTTGGTGACGGCGTAGCTCACCAGTAGCAGTTGTTGGTTACCGCCAGCCGGCTTTGGCCCCGCCTGGGCAGGCGCAGCGAGCAGGGCCGGAGAGGCCGCGGCCACCACAGCAGCCGCTGCGGCACCGGCGCTCAAACGGCGGGACAGGGAAGAAGGGAGGAAATCCACTTAAATCCGATTGGAGTGGTGGCCAACATAGGCCCATGGCGGGTTGAGCCCGTATTCCCCGCTACACCGCCGGGGAATGGGATGATTTTCAAGGATCCGGGCCGCGGCCCTGGGCAACCAGCCTGGGCGCAAGGGCAGCCCCGCCCACGCACCCACAACCAGCTCCTCCTTCCAGCAGCTTCCAACGTGGCCTTCAGCTCCAAAACCGACTACGGCCTGGTAGCCCTGATGGAACTCGCAAGCGTCTACCCATCTGGCGGAGTGATGCAGGTGGCTGAAATTGCCGGCCGCCAAGGCATTCCCGATCGCTACCTCGAGCAGATGCTCACCAGCCTGCGGCGCGGCGGCATTCTGCGCAGCATCCGTGGCCCCAAGGGCGGCTACCAACTCACCCGCCCACCGGCCGAGCTGCCCGTGGCCGATGTGGTGAATTGCCTGGAAGGGGAGAGCGCGGCCCAGGCCAGCCCCACCAGGTCCACCGCGGAATTTGAGGTGCTCCAACAACTCGACCAACAGCTGGAAGAGGCGAAACAGAGCCTGCTCCAAAGCACCAGCCTCCAAGACCTGATCGACCGTCGCGACGCCCAAGCCCTGGCCCAGTCGATGTACTTCATCTAGGGGATACCCCCGATGGAGAGGCCCCGATGGATACGCCCTAGGCGGCGGGCTCGATGGCGCGGGAAACGCCGCAGACGACGCTATACAACGCAAAGCCAATTGGGTATACGCGCTTTTGGGTGTTAGGGTTTCTCAGCCGCGTCGGATGCGATGCCCAGTTGTTGTTGCCAGCGAATGCCCTAGGCCAGATCCTTCTGGCCCCGCTCACCGCCATGACCACTGCCAATCCATCACGCCATGACTGCTTCCTTACTGGCCCCCACCCGCCACCTGGTGGGTCTCCCTAGCCGGCCCGTCCCGGCCACACCTCTCCGACTGTCCTTTACCGCCAACAACTTCCTGCCCCAAACCCTCAACTGGCAAATCGAAGAGGGCTATGTGCGCACCTTTGCCTGGGATGACGAAGGCGACACCATCACCCTCGGCATCTGGGGCCCCGGCGACTGGGTGACCACCGCCTATTCCGCCATCAGCCCCGTGGAACTGCAGTGCCTCACCCCGGTGGTGGTGAGCCAGTTCCAGCCCACCGCCCAGGACATCGACCAACTCCTGCGCCGCCAGATCAAAAACCTCGAGGAAATCTTCCAGCTCAACCGCATCCGTTCCGCCGACCAGCGCCTGCTGGCCCTGCTCACCTGGATCGGTCGCCGCTTTGGGCAAGTGAGCGCCACCGGCTATCGCCTCTCCCTCAAGGAACTCAACCTCACCCACCAATCCCTAGCTGAGCTGTGCGGGCTCACCCGCGTCACCGTGACCAAAGCCCTTAGCCGTTACCGCGAACGGGGCACGCTGCAAAAGCTCTCCGCCGACGATTGGTTCATCGCCAAAACCGACCTCTATCCAGCCTTTGCCTGAAGAGGATCGGGCCCGCCCAGGCTAGGAAACCAAGAGCCATCATCCTGGGCCCACGGGCGCGAGATGATGGCTCTTCTGGCGTCTCCCACCTCCCTTGCTGCTGGCCCTGGCGATTTTTGTAGCCGTTCTGCTGGCAACGGCTCTGGAATGGACCCATCTGAGCATCGCTGCGCTACTTGGCGCCACGGCGATGCTGCTGCTCGGGATTCTCACGCCACAGCAGGCGATCGCCAGCCTCAACAGCGGCGGCGGCACGATCGCGTTGCTGTTTGGAATGATGTTGATCGTGCGCGCGCTGGAATCATCCGGTGCGTTCCAGGGACTGGCCCATCGCCTGGGGGAGATCTCAGGGGGTGAGGGCAAACGGCTGCTGCTCGGCCTGGTTCTGGTGTCGATCCCGATCGGTGCCCTGCTGCCCAACCCCTCGGCCGTATTGCTGCTCGCCCCCCTGCTGCCGCCCATGGCGCGGGAGCTCAAGATCGACTTTCGCCCCTTGCTGATCCTGATGGTGCTGGCCACCAACAGCGCCAGCCTGCTCACCCTGATTGGCGATCCAGCGCTCTACATCATTGGCTCAGGCATGCACTGGGGCTTTAACGACTACCTCCGCCAGGTGAGTCCTGTGGCCTTGCTGGTGTTAGCGGCCATCCTGCCCACCCTCCCCTGGCTGTATCGGCCGATCTGGAATGCCCGGCTCCAGCCTTCGGCCGTGCGCCCCTTGCCCGCCCATCACCGAGGCGCCCTGCCCTGGCTGAGCGGCGTTGGCCTTTTGATGCTGGTGCTGTTTGTGACGGGCCAGGCCCTCCCCGGCCACCTTGACCCTGCCGCCGTGGCCCTGGGGGGCGCCGTGGCCACGCTGCTGATTAGCCACCACAGCGGTCTGAAATCCGTGGATGGGCTGCTGGCTTCGATCGACTGGGGCACCTTGCTCTATTTCGCCGCGGTGTTTGTGTTGGTGGGCGGCCTTGAGCACAGCGGCGCTCTCAACTCCCTGGCCTCCCAACTAGCCCAGGGCGTGCAGGCCAACCTGGTCGGCAGCAGTCTGTGGTTGCTGTGGATCAGTGCCCTGATCTCGGCGCTGGTGCCCAACATTCCCGTGGTGGCAGCCCTCACGCCGTTGCTGCTCACCGCCTGCAGCGACAGTGGCTTCGTGGTGGCGGGGGTGCCAACCAGCCATGCCCTGCCGCTGTTTGAAGCCCTGATGCTGGGCGTGGTGATCGGTGGCAGTGCCACCGTGATTGGCTCCTCCTCCAACCTGGTGGCCGCCGGCGTGGCCAGGCAGCAGGGATCCAGCCTGGGCTTTCGAACCTGGTTGGGCTATGGCTTGCCCACCGTGGGCCTGCAGCTCCTGCTGGCAACCGTGCTACTGGGGCTGCAAACGCTGGCGCTGCGCTGAGCTCAGCTGTGAGCTGAGGTGCGCTGAGCGCAACACCAACCGCTAAATGCTGTAGTCGGGCACGAAGGAGCGGGCCTCACGGCTGCGGAT
>CAYFKI010000023.1:1621-11256 GCA_964343525.1 uncultured Cyanobium sp. | reverse complement strand
TGAGCAGGCTGGATTTGCCCACGTTGGGCCGGCCCACGATCGCCAGCTGAATCGGCTCTTCCGCCTCCACCTCCTCGGTGGCCGGCAGAAAGCTGATCACCTGATCGAGCAAGTCGCCGGTGCCGGCGCCGTGGATCGCCGAAATCGGATAGGGCTCCCCCAATCCCAACGTCCAAAATTCAGCCGCCATGGCCAAGCCCGCATCCGGCGATTCGCACTTGTTCACCGCCAGCAGGGTGGGAACGCCCTGGCCACGGAGCCACTCCGCGATCGATTGGTCGGCACCGGTGAGGCCCTGCTGGCCATCCACGATCACCAGCGCCACCGAGGCCTCCGCCAGGGCGAGGTTGGCCTGCTCGCGGATTTCCGGCAGGAATTCCGAGTCGTCGTCAAACACCAAACCGCCGGTGTCCACCACCCGGAAGGTGCGATCGCCCCAGTAGCCCTCTTGGTAGGTGCGGTCGCGGGTGACCCCGGGCTGGTCGTGCACGATCGCCTCGCGGCTGCGACACAGGCGATTCACCAGGGTGGATTTGCCCACATTGGGCCGGCCGATGATGGCCACAACTGGAAGCGCCAAAACGGCTTATCCCTGTCTACGAGTCGTGCCTTGACCCTACAGAGCGGCGGTGCCACCCATCAGGTGATGGCTCAAGCCAGCCATCAGGTCACGGGCAAATCTCCGGGATGGCCCGCCACCGGATCGGCCGGCTGGGGCAACAACGCCGGCAGGGGGCCCGTATCGGGTAGCGGCTCTCCCCGTTCGGCCAGATGGGCCAACAACCAATTCACCGCCGTCGCCCGGCGGGTACGGCGCGGGTAAAGCTCGCCGATGGTGTAGCCGGCAAAACCCAGCTGCTGCTTGAGCAGCTGCTTGTGTTCCTTGGCGATCGAGCGGGTGAGCGCCACCGATGGCGGCCGCTGGGCAATGAACTGGGGTTCGATCGGAAACAACTCCCGCCAAGGTTCTCCTGTCTCCGGGCCGGCGCTCCAGGTGCCGGAGCCATCGGGCCCATACCCCAGGCGCGGCCAGATCAATTCACACACGAAACGATCGCTGGTGCGATCGGCCAACACGGCCTCTAACAGCTCCCGGCTCAAAGGGAAGAGTTCAGCGGTCATGGATTCAGATGTTGGCCTGGAGACGGCCCCGCCGTGGAAGCTTGAGAATGGATCCACGATGAGCGTTCTTTCAAGCCCTGGTGCAAGTGCTGCATTTACCGGGCCGGGGTACGGCGCGCAGCCTGCGCTGCCGGGTATGGCAGTCGCCCCTGGCGGGGGTGAGCGATCAGATCTTTCGCGGCCTGGTGCGGCGCTGGGCCCCCGATGCCCTGTTGTTCACCGAGATGGTGAATGCCACCAGCCTGGAGCTGGGCCACGGGCGCCAAAAGATGGACGGGCTGGGCGAGGAGGCCGGCCCAATCGGCGTCCAGCTGTTTGATCACCGGCCCGACGCCATGGCGGAGGCCGCCCGGCGAGCCGAGGCAGCTGGTGCCTTTTTGATCGACATCAACATGGGCTGCCCGGTGAAGAAGATCGCCAAAAAAGGTGGCGGCAGTGGCCTGATTCGCGACCCGGTGCTGGCCGCGCGGATTGTGGCCACCGTGGCGGCCTCGGTGACCATCCCGGTGACGGTGAAAACCCGGCTGGGATGGTGCGGGGCTACCAACAGCGGGGATACCGACAGCGGCGCGACTACCGCTGCCGCCATTCGCTGGTGCCAGCAGCTGCAGGAGGCCGGCGCCCAGTTGCTCACCCTCCACGGCCGCACCCGGGAGCAGGGCTTTAAGGGCCAAGCCGATTGGCAGGCCATTGCCCAGGTGAAGGCGGCCCTGGAAATTCCGGTGATCGCCAATGGCGACATCACCACCGGAGCCGATGCCCTGCGCTGCCTTGCCCTCACCGGGGCCGATGGGGTGATGGTGGGGCGGGCCACGATGGGCGCCCCCTGGGTGGTGGGCCAGATCGATGCAGCCCTCAGCGGCAGGCCCGTTCCCCCCACACCATCGCCAGACGAGCGGCTGGCCCTGGCGGCCGAGCAACTCCAGGCCCTGGTGGCGGCGTGGGGCGAGCACGGCCTGCTGATCGCCCGCAAACACATGGGCTGGACCTGCACGGGTTTTGCCGGCGCCGCCCAGCTACGGCAACAGCTGATGCGGGCTCCCAGCTCCGCCGAGGCCCTGGCACTCCTGGAGAGCGCCCACGGGCAGCACCTCGGGCCAGCCTTGGCGAATTAGCAGCAGGGAAAAGTAGGGCTGCTCGCTAGCGGCCACGGCATCCGCCGGCGCCAGCAGCTGATCGGGCCAGCCCACCCGCTGGGCAAAGAGGGCGCTCGCCAGGAAGCCCCGCCGCTCCAACAGGGCATGCACCCAGCTCCAACGATGGCCCAGCTTGAGCAGGGCCAGGGTGGTTTGGGTCGTCGCCGCCCAATCCAGCAACGCCTCCAGCCCGTCAGGGGTATCGGGGGTGGGGCGAACCAACAGGCCCTCACCCTGCAAGGCCAGGGGCCAGCTCAGCCCAACTTCGGTGGCTGCCGCCGCCGCCGCCGCCACCGAGGTGATCCCGGGGATCACCCGCACCGGGCAATCCGGATAACGCGCCGCAAGATCCAGCAACACATAGGAGCAGCTGGCAAACAAGGAGGCATCGCCCTCGCACAACAGCACCACCGTTTCCCCCGCCATCACCAGGGCGGCCAGCGCATCGGATGCGGCATGCCAGGCGGCAATGCGCGGCGCGGCTTCGCTCACCATCGGAAACAGCAGCGGCAGCCGCCGATGCTCGGCTCTGATCCAGGGAGCGGCGATGGTGGCCGCCATGCCTGCAGCTCCCTCGCGCGCCACCGGGTAGGCCACCACGGCGGCGGCTTCGATCGCCTGAACGGCCGCCACCGTGAGCAACTGGGGATCGCCCGGCCCCACGCCCACAAGGGTCAAACCGGCTGCCGCACCGCTGGGGGTCATCGAGGCCATGGCTGCCATGCACCTCGTTCTACGGCAACTTGCAGCCTCCTTACATTGACCCTGGTGGATCGCGGTGGCGGCCAGTGAGTCATTTGGCGCTCTTTCAAAACGCGGGCCACGGCCATGGCCGCCCCGAGCCGGTTCTGCGCACCAGTGACCCCGAGCGGATCCAGGAGGAACTAGCCGAGCGCGGCATCAGCTTCACCCGCTGGCAAGCGCGCGCAACCTTGGCGCCGGATGCCGACCAGGCCGCGATCCTGGCGGCCTACGGCCCGGAGATTGCCCGGGTCCAGGGCCAGGGCGGCTACGCCACGGTGGACGCGATCCGCATGGCCCCCAACCACCCGGATCGGGCGGCCCTGCGCCAGAAGTTCCTGGCCGAGCACGTGCACAGCGAAGACGAGGTGCGCTTTTTTGTGGAGGGGCGGGGCCTGTTTTGCCTGCACATCGGCGCGGAGGTGCTGCAGCTGATCTGCGAACAGAACGATTGGATTGCCGTCCCTGCAGGCATCAAGCACTGGTTCGACATGGGCGAGGCGCCCCAGTTCTGCGCCCTGCGCTTCTTCAACAACAGCGAAGGCTGGGTGGCCAACTTCACAGGGGATCCGATTGGCGAGCACTATCCGCTGCTGGACGCCTTGATGGCGACCCTCTAGCCACCGGCCAGGCAGCCCCGGTGGGCTAGCTGTGCATCCTGGGTTGGCTGTGAAGGCTGGAGAGAATCTCCGTTTCCACCGCCGCCAACTCTCCGAGCCGTTGCACCACCTGCTCGCTGGGCCAACGGCGCACGCACAACATCCAATAGAGACCGAAATGGCGGGCTTCGCTCGCCAGTAGGTCGCCATAGAGGGCCCGAAGCTCCGGATCCGGGCTGTGTTCGGCCAACAACGCCATCCGCTCATGGCTGCGGGCCTCAATCAACCCCGCCACCAGGAACGAATCCAACATCCGCCCGGGTTCCTGGCGGCGCACCTGCTGGGTCAGGGTGGCCCCGTAGGGCGGAGCCTCGAGGGGCCGCAAGGCGATGCCCCGGCGCTGCAACAGCTGGAGTACCTGCTCAAAATGCTCCAGCTCTTCGCGGGCTAGGGGGCTCAACACCTCCGCCAGACCTTCCTCGCCTGGATAGCGGAACATCAGCTGCAGGGCTGCCCCTGCGGCCTTGCGCTCGCAATGGGCATGGTCGATCAACACCAGCTCGGGCTCAGCGATGGCCTGGGCCAGCCAGGCGGCACTGGTGGGAGCCGCCAGCCACTTGACCCGGGCGGTGCTGGAAGCCGCGGGTGCATCAGCAGCCAAGGCCGTCGCCATCACTGGGCGTCCCCGGCCGCGAGCTGATGGGCCTGGAGATGGGCCAGCAAACCCTCCAGGCCCAGGCGGTAACTGGTGGGGCCAAAGCCGCAGATCACGCCCACGGCTTTATCCGCCAGATAGGAGTGATGGCGGAACGACTCCCGGGCATGGGTGTTGCTGAGATGCACCTCCACAAAGGGGATCTCCACCGCCAGCAGCGCATCCCGCAGGGCCACCGAGGTGTGGGTGAAGGCCCCGGCATTGATCACGATCCCGGCCACGGTGCCCTTGGCCTGGTGAATCCGATCCACCAGCTCCCCCTCGTGGTTGCTCTGGAAGCAGAGCAGGCTGGCCCCATGGGCTGCGGCCTGTTGCTGCAGATCGGCATTGATCTGCTCAAGGGTGGCGCTGCCGTAGAGCCCCGGTTCCCGGCTGCCCAGAAGGTTGAGGTTGGGGCCGTGGAGGGCGAGCAGCTGCATGGATCGAGGGAAGGGCCGGCTGGTAAGTTCTTGCGGTGTGGTTCGGGTCGGTGCCCGAGTGGTTAATGGGGGCGGACTGTAAATCCGCTGGCTCTGCCTACGTTGGTTCAAATCCAACCCGGCCCACCTTCCACATGCCCTTGTAGCTCAGCGGTAGAGCACTCCCTTGGTAAGGGAGAGGTCACGAGTTCAAGTCTCGTCAAGGGCTTCATCCACGGTGGGGTTGGCACCTCCTACCGTCAAGCCCCATCCGGGAGCCCCAAGGCTTCCGAACCAGGAGCTGGCTGCATGGCGCTTGCCGTTTCGATTGAGGCGATGCGGGAGCCGATCAGCCAGGGGCTGAGTCGGCCCCTGGCCTGGCGGCTGCAGCAGCTCGATCGACTCGCCAAACTCCTGGCCGACCATGAGAGCGCGGTGCTGGAGGCCCTGGCCGCGGATCTGGGCAAACCTCCCCTGGAGGCCACCTTTGAACTCGTGGCCATCCGCCAAGAACTGGCCCTGACGCGCCGCCAGCTAAGGCAGTGGATGGCGCCCCAGCCGGTGCCTGTGGACCTGTCGCTGAAGCCCGGGCGCGCGCGCCTGCTGGCTGAACCCTTGGGCTGCGTGCTGATCATTGGCCCCTGGAACTATCCCTTCCAGCTCACCCTCCAGCCGCTGGTGAGTGCCCTGGCCGCAGGCAATGCCGCGGTGCTCAAGCCCTCCGAGCATGCGCCCCACACCGCGGAGCTGATCGCCAGATTGATGCCCCTGGCCTTTCCAAGCGAGCTGGTGCAGGTGGTTACAGGCGATGGCGACGTGGCCGCCGAGCTGCTCCAGCAACGCTTTGACCATGTCTTTTTCACCGGCGGCGCCCGGGTGGGCCGGCTGGTGCTGGCCGCCGCAGCCCCCCACCTCACCCCCGTCACCCTCGAACTGGGGGGCAAAAGTCCAGCGATTGTGTTGGAGGACGCCGACCTCACCGTGACCGCCCGGCGGCTGGTGTGGGGCAAAGGGCTCAACGCCGGGCAAACCTGCATCGCCCCCGATCACCTGCTAGTCACGCCTGGGGTGCGCGAGCCCCTCCTCGCGGCCATGGCTGCTGCCCTGCAGCGCTTTTATGGCGACGATCCGCTCGCCAGCCCCGACCTCGGCGCGATCGTGAATGGCGCCCAATTCCAGCGCCTCGAGGCGCTGCTGGAGGGAGCCCGCAGCCGGGGTCAGGTGCTGCTGGGGGGGCGAAGTGATCCAGCCCGCCGGCGCCTGGAGCCCACCCTGGTGGCCGTGGAATCCGCCGACGATCCCTTGATGCAGGAGGAGATCTTTGGGCCAATCCTGCCCGTGCTCACGGTGCCGCACCTGGAGGGGGCCCTTGCCCAGGTGCGCAGCCGCCCCAAACCGCTGGCGCTCTATCTGTTCAGCAACGATCCCGCCGCCCAGCAGCGCACCCTCAGCAGCACCAGTTCTGGGGGGGTGTGCTTCAACGATGTGGTGATGCAGGCCGGCGTGGCGGGCTTGCCCTTTGGCGGCGTGGGTGAGAGCGGCATGGGCACCTATCACGGCCGGGCCGGCTTCCTCACCTTCTCCCACCAGCGCAGCGTGCTGCAGCGGCCGTTCTGGCTGGATGTGCCATTTCGTTATCCCCCCTACGCCGGCAAGCTGGGCCTGGTGAAACGCCTGTTGGGCTAAGCCGATCAGAACCTTTGATGCCCGGGGGGCTGGATCCCAGGCGACACCCGCTTTAACGTTCTGCGGTCGTCGCGTCCGACCCATCGGTAGTGCCCATGCGCCGCTCCCTTGCCGCCCTGGCCCTAGCGGTGGTGTTGCCGCTCCCAGCGTTGTTGCCCTCAGCCGTGCTGGCGGGGGTGGTGGTGAAGCCCGGCGAAACCCTCTCCGAAATCGCTGATCGCAACGGCATCAGCCTCAAGCGCCTGATGCAGGCCAACGGCATCACCAACCCCGATGTGGTGACCGCCGGCCAAACCCTGGTGATCCCCGGTAGCGGTAGCGGGAACGCCAGCCGCAGCTACGGCTCCAGTGGCCGCTCCAGCGGAGGGGGCACCATCACGGTGCAGGAGGGGGACACCCTCTCGGAAATTGCCGATCGGGCCGGCATCAGCGTGAACCGGCTGATGCGCCTCAATGGCCTCAGCGATGCCAACAAACTCAGCATCGGCCAAAAGTTGGTAGTGGGCGGTAGCGGCGGGGGCGGTGGTTATGGCCGCCAAGCCGCAGCGCCCAAGCCCTTGCCCACGGCCCCCTACACGGTGAAAAAAGGCGAAACCGTGTCCGAGCTCGCCGAGCGCTTTGGCACCACCACCAACCGCCTGCTCGAACTCAACAACATCTCCGATCCCAAGCTGTTGGTGGCTGGCACCCGCATTGCCATCCCTGGCCGGCCCTCGAGCACCTCAGCCAGCAGCCGAGCCGCCAGCAGCGGCGCAGGCGGTAGCTCCACAGCAAACGCCAGCTCCACCCGCGAACACGTGGTGGCCTCGGGCGAAAGCCTCTCCCACATTGCCGATCGCTACAACACCTCGGTGGAACGGCTGGTGGCGATCAACAAAATCAGTGATCCCGATCTCGTGGTGGCCGGCACCCGCCTGAAGCTCCAGGCTCCGCCCGCACCCAAACCGGCCAGTCGCCCTGCGGCCAAACCGCCTGTTGCCGCCAAGCCAACCCCGAAACCGGTGCAGCAGGCTGCCAAGCCTGCTCAACCCACGGCCAAGCCAACGGCCCTCGCCACAACGGCAGAGACCAAACCAGCCATCAACACCACCAAACCATCGCCAACAACAGCCGCGACAACCCAACCGGCCACGGAGAGCAAGCCCGTCACCCAAAGCAAACCCTTGGTGGCCACAAAACCGGTGGTGCAATCCAAGCCCTCTCTTGCCACTCAGCCCGCAGTGGAAACCAAGCCCATCGTTGAGGCCAAGCCCGTCATCGCAACCAAACCGGTTGTTGCAACCAAACCAGCGGTCGAGACCAAGCCGGTGGAAGCCAAACCCGCCACCACCATCGCCAGCCGCCCAACGGTGACTCGCAGCCGGCCGCTCGGCACCAAGGCCAATGGCCCGGATTGGCGCAGCTATGGCCCCCTCCAGGTGGATTGGGCCAATTGGCAGTCGATGGGTGGCAGCTACGTGGCCCCCACCCTCAATGGCCAGGGCCAACCGCTTTACCTGGCGATCAATTGCGGTGCCCGCAAGCTCAACACCACCACCCAAGCCGGACAGTGGAAAACCTGGGATGCGCCCCAGGCCGAATTCGAGCAGCAATTGGTGAGCGACCTCTGCAAGGCCAAAGGCGGCTAGGGCACAGGCGGCTAGGGCGCTGCGCGCTGCCCTCACGCCGCCCAGTGCAAGGGCCAGGGTTGGCGCAGGTAGCGCCGACCTGAATCCCTTAGGTAGAGCCGCTGGGCACCGTCATCGCTCTCACCAATCAATTCCTCCTGCACCAGCCGGCGGGCCAGCCAGGCCCAGCGCTGTTCCTGGCCATCCGCGGCGAGATCTTCCGCCAACAGGCGGAGGTCCCGGCCACTGCGCTGGGTGAGGGCCTCCAGCATTTGCGACACCTGGGGCGACCAATCCACCTGCGGGGAGGGTCCTTGGCAGTTGTCGCAGCGACCGCATGGGGAGGCCAACTCGCCCACCGCCAGCAACAGGGCCTGCTCACGGCAGGCCTCCCCTTCCGCCACCGCCTCCATGCGGCGCAACTGGCGCTGGGCCAACTCCAGGCGCTGCTGCTCCTGGCGGCGTTGCTCGGCGCTGAGCACCTGGCCTTCGAGGGAGCTGCCCGCCCCCCGAATCGCCCAGCCCAGGCTGGTGCGATCGGCTGGATCAAAAAGCACCAGACAACGGGCGGGGTCGCCATCGCGGCCAGCCCGGCCGGACTCCTGCAGATACCCCTCCGCACTGGCCGGCAGATCCAGGTGCAGCACCAGGCCCACATCGGGTCGATCCACGCCCATGCCGAAGGCCACCGTGGCCACCAGCACCGGCCGGGGCTGGGTTTGGAAATGCTCCAGCGCCAGCTGACGGCTCTCGGGATCCATGCCGGCGTGATAGGCAATGGCTTCCTGCCCTGCCCCAGTCAGGCGAGCCGCCCACTGCTCCACCGAGCGCCGGGTGCGGGCGTAGATCAACACCGCACCCCGCGCCGCCTGGACCGCCTCCAGCACCAGGGGCAAGGGATCAGCCGGCCGGCGCTGCATGGCATACACCAGGTTGGTGCGACGGGCCGATCGCACCTGGATCAGCGGACGGCGCAGCTGCAACAGACGAATGATGTCGGCGCGCACCTGGGGGGCGGCCGTGGCACTGAGAGCCACCAGGGGAACCCCGGGGCAGAGGCTGCGCAACTGGCCCAGCCGGCGGTAGTCGGGACGGAAATCATGGCCCCACGCACTGATGCAATGGGCCTCATCCACCGCCAAGGCCACCAAGTTGCCCGAGGCGAGCACATCGTCGAGCAACTGGCGGGTGGCCTCGGCCTGGAGCCGCTCCGGCGCCAGATACAGCAGCCGCAGGCGGTTGTCGCGCAGACGCTGCAGCAATTGCCGCCGCTCTGGGGTGCTCAGCCCCCGGTGCAGGCAAGCCGCCGCGATGCCACGACGCTCCAGCTGGCGCACCTGGTCCTGCATCAAGGCCACCAGCGGAGAAATCACCAGCACCAAGCCCTGGCGGACCAGGGCCGGGAGTTGGTAGCAAAGCGATTTACCGCCGCCGGTGGGCAACACCGCCAGGCAGTCCTGGCCGGCCAAGAGGGCTTCCACCACGGGCCGCTGGCCGGGGCGAAAGGCAGCCCAGCCGAAATTCCGCTCCAGGGCTTGGGTGAGCCGATCGTTGCCCGCGGGGCCTTCAGCCGTCAAAAGCCCCATCCCTAGCGCCCAATCACCCTAGCCGGCACTACCAATAGGGGGTGC
>CAYFKI010000023.1:0-1521 GCA_964343525.1 uncultured Cyanobium sp. | reverse complement strand
TAGGGCAAGGGCGGCGCGTCGAGTTGGTCGGGGGATTCCTCCACCAGTTGGAGCCGCACCCGCTTGCCACCCGCCAACTCTCCCAGCGACACCCGCATGGTGCTGCCACTCAGGCTCTGGAGCGCTGTGAGCAGATCCCGCAGATGGGGAGTGCTGCTGCCACTCTCCACCCACAAGCGCTCATGCAGGCCCCCCAGCCGACGCCAGCTGGTGTGGAGCTTGAGCACGGCGCTTTCAAGGGCCTGAGCCTGCCCCACCGCATCGGCCAACAGCCCCAGGGCATCAAGCCGCTGGGCCTCCTGCAGGGCCTTCTCGAAATCCAAGGCACCTTGCTGAAACGCCCGCACGGCCAGCCCCGCCTCTGCGGCCTTGCTCAACCAGCGGGCGGTGCTGGTCACGTCCTTGACCCGCTCCAGTTCCGGCTCCTCCCGCAGCACCCGGCGCAGGTCGTCCTGCTGCTCCTCGGGCAACTTGGCCAGCTCCCGCACCAAGGGGGCCACGGCCCGCGGCGGGAGAAGGTTCTCGGCCGTGCGCTGGCGGATTTCCTCCGGCAGCAAGGGGCTGGTGGCCGCGGTGAACTCATCACTGAGCCGCCGCACCTGCTTGCGGGTGATCTGCTGGCCCTCATTGGCGGCCTCGCTGATCATCTGCTGGATCTCCGGGTCGGCCTGGGCGGTTTCCAGAAAGGCCCGCTTGGAGAAGTTGTTCACGCTGGTCTCTTCCAGCATCCCCTCTCCCACCAGGCTGTCGGCGGAATCCGCCAGCTGAATCAGGGTGTAGGCGCGGGTCTTGCTGATTTCACGCTCCCTCAGCCACTGCAAAAACCCCGTACCCCGGCCCTCTCCACCGCGCTTTTCCCGGTCGCGCACGGCCCGAAGAATCCGCCCGCGCCAGATTTCGGTTTGCAGGTCGAAGCGATCGCAAACGGCCCAGGCCTCCTCCAGCCGGGCCAGGAACTCCATCGTGCTGATGGTGTCACTGTCCGGATCGGGCAGCTCCAGGCTGAGGGTGGGTGCCTCGAGAAGATCCAACGACACTTGAGGGCACCACGGCAACGCAGCAGCGATCGTGCCATGGCCCCAAGCGACGAATCGTGACGCCGCTGGCAGCAAGACCTGCCAGTGCAAGTAGTTTCAGTCCGGCAGCCACCCGATTAACAGCGAAGCGATGGCCATCTCCCGCGGCGACAAGGTGCGCATCAAGCGTCCTGAGTCCTACTGGTTCAACGAAGTCGGCACCGTTGCATCGGTGGACACCTCCGGCATCCGCTACCCGGTGGTGGTGCGGTTTGAGAAGGTGAACTACAACGGCATCAGCGGCTCCGAAGGCGGCATCAACACCAACAACTTCGCTGAAGCTGAGCTCGAGAAAGCCTGAGCGCTCCCACGCCGCCAGCACACGTCGGCCACGTCTTGCAAGAGCGTGCCGCCTGTTCTGACAGCGCGTTGGGTTCTGTCAGAGCGATGAGCGCGATGCCTACGGACAGCGCCATCTGGTCAGATCTTCCCGAAGCCCGCAGAC
>CAYFKI010000022.1:0-11670 GCA_964343525.1 uncultured Cyanobium sp. | reverse complement strand
TGAAGCGCTACATCAACCAGGTGGCCTTCTCCAGCGCCGAGGATTTCCTGGAGAAATACAAACAGGAAAGCGACGCCATCATTGGCCATTTCGGCCTCGGCTTCTATTCCAGCTTCATGGTGGCCAAGCAGGTGGAGTTGATCACCCGCAGCGCCAAACCCGACAGTGAAGCCGTGCGTTGGAGCTGTGATGGCTCTCCCAATTTCAGCCTGGAGCCGGCGGAGCGGGCAGAAGCCGGCACCGATGTGGTGCTGCACTTGATGGATGAGGAGCTCGAGTACATCGAACCCTCCAGGATTCGCACCCTGATCACCACCTACTGCGACTTCATGCCCGTGGCGGTGGAGCTCGAAGGCGAGGTGGTGAACAAGCGGGAAGCCCCCTGGCGCAAAAGTGCCCGCGACCTCACCGACGACGACTACATCCAGCTGTATCGCTACCTCTATCCCTTCCAGGGCGATCCGCTGCTGTGGGTTCACCTCAACACCGACTATCCCTACAACCTGCAGGGGATCCTCTTCTTCCCGAAATTCAGCGGCCGTGCCGACTGGGAGAAGGGGGAAATCCGCCTGTATTGCAACCAGGTGTTCGTGAGTGATTCGATCAAGGAGGTGGTGCCGCGCTACCTGCTGCCCCTGCGGGGCGTGATCGATTCACCGGATATTCCCCTCAACGTCAGCCGCTCCGCCCTGCAAACCGATCGCCGCGTCCGCTCCATCGGGGCGTTTGTGGCCAAAAAGGTGGGGGATCGCCTTAAGCAGCTCCATCAAGACGAACCCCAGCGCTACGCGCAGATCTGGGAATCGGTGGCTCCCTTCATCAAAATCGGCGCGATGGAGGACGACAAATTCGCCGAGCAGGGGGCCGATCTGGTGCTGTTTGGCACCACAGCCCCAGCCCAGGAAGGTGGCGAGGCAGAACTGGCCAACCCCGACCCCATCCCCGGAGAGGGCGGCAAGGCGTTCACCACCCTGGGCGGCTATCGCAGCCGGCTCAGCCAAGACACCAGCCAGCGGATCCTCTATTGCACTGATGAGGCTGGCCAGGCCGGAGCCCTGTCGCTTTGGAAAAGTCAGGGGGCCGAGGTGCTTCTGGCCGACACCTTCATCGACACCCAGTTCATCCCCTGGCTGGAGATGCGCCACGACGATCTCAAATTCCAGCGGGTGGATGCCGAGCTCGACGACTCGCTGCAGGACCAGGACAACGGCGGCCTCAGCGATGCCGACGGCAAAGACGCCTCCGACCAGTTACGTGATCTGTTCAAAACAGCCCTCGCCAACGACAAGATCACGATCCAGGTGCAGGCCCTCAAGGGCGACAACGCCCCAGCGGCGCTGATCCTGTTACCCGAACAGATGCGGCGGCTCAACGACATGGGGGCCCTGATGGAACAACGGCTGCCGGGCCTTCCCGACCACCACGTGCTCCTGATCAACCGCAAACACCGGCTGGTGGAGGGGCTGCTCAAACTCAACGCTGGCGCCGTGATCACCACAGCTGGTGGGTCATCCGTTGGCTCCCCCAGCCAAGAGCTCGCCAGCGGATTGAGCCGCCATCTCTATGAATTGGCCCGTTTGGCCGTGGGCGGCCTTGAGCCCAACGAACTGGCCGGCTTCCAGCAGCGGAGCAGCGAGCTGATGGGCCAGCTGATGGAGAGGGGCCTCTAACCCCTTTTGGTAGGATGGTTTCTTGGGTTTGTGCCCATCTCCACTTGGGCCCAGGTCCAAATTCATCGCAAGGTTGATCGTCATGTCCCGGGTTTGTCAGCTCACCGGCAAGCGCGCCAACAACGGCATGGCGGTCAGCCACTCCCACGTGCGCACCAAGAAACTCCAACAGGTGAACCTGCAGGAGCGCCGTCTGTGGTGGGCTGAAGGCAACCGCTTCATCAAGATCAAGGTGTCCACCCGTGCCTTGAAAACCATCCAGAAAAAAGGTCTGGGTGCCTACGCCAAAGAGTTGGGCATCAACCTGGCCAAAATCTGATGGCACTGCGCCGGCGCGCTTTCTTGGCAGCTGGCCTGCGCACCTTCGCATCCTCTCTCCCCCTGTTGAGCTTCGGGGGCGGGCTTGCAAGCCTGTTGGCCACAAGCCAGCAGGCTTTTGCTTTGGGCGGCACCTTGCCAGAACTGGATGCCCCCGCCCCCAACTTCGATTTAAAGGGCGTCAAGCCAGGTGCCGCTGCTGGCAAGGATCAGGCGAGCGCCGTGGACGAGACCCAGCTGCAGCTGGCTGATTTTGCCGGCCAATGGCTGGTGCTTTATTTCTATCCGCGTGACTTCACCGGCGGTTGCACCATCGAGGCCCGGGGCTTCCAACGCGACCTGGCCCAATTCCATGCCGCCGGAGCTGAGATTGTGGGGATCAGTGCGGATGATCCTGAGTCCCACGCGGATTTCTGCAGCAGTGAGGGCCTGGTTTTTCCCCTGCTCTCAGACCCGGGAGGCGCTGTGAGCCGGGCCTACGGCAGCTGGATGGCCCCCTACTCCCTGCGCCACACTTTTGTGATCGATCCGCAAGGGATCCTGCGGGCCCGATTTGTGGGAGTGCGGCCCAGCGGCCACAGCCAGGAAGTGCTGGCCAGCCTGCAGGCCCTCCAAACCGGCTAGGTGCTTGAAGCCAAGCAACGAACAGGGCCGATAGGTTGGGGCACGCCTTAAGCCTCTGCCATGCCCAGCCGCCGTCAGGTTCTCCAAGCGTTGCCCATCGGCCTGGCCTCGGCACTGCTGACGGTTGGGGGCGGCGCTCTGGTGGCCAACAGCACGACGGGGGCAAAGGCGGCCCCACCGGCTCCAGCAGCCTCCACCGCCCATGTGCTCGTGACCGCCGACATGGGCAGTGGCAACAGCGAACAGCTGGCCAATGGCACCCAAATGGCCTTGATCCATCGGCAACGCCCTGTGGATTTTGTAATCCTGGGCGGCGACAACATCTACCCCGACGGCAACCTGGCCGAGGTGGATGTGAAATTCACCAAGCCCTACAAGGGCCTGTTGGAAGCCGGGGTGCCGTTCCACGCCGTGCTGGGTAACCACGACATCCGCACAGGCAACGGGGATCCCCAGGTGGCCTACAAACCCTTTGGCATGAAGGGGCGTTGGTACACCCTGCGCCAGGGGCCGGTGGAATTTTTCATGCTGGACACCAACGTGAACACCCCGTGGCAGATCCAGTTGCCCTGGTTGAAAAACGCCTTGGCAGCCAGCACGGCCCCCTGGAAAGTGGTGGTGGGCCACCATCCGATCTATTCGGCTGGGCTTTATGGCAATGATCCCAATGCCATCGCCCGGCTCACGCCCCTCTTCGCCAAGTATGGCGTGCAGCTTTATATCAACGGGCATGAACACGACTACGAGCGCACCAAAGCCATCGCTGGCACCACCTACCTGATCACCGGCGGCGGCGGGGCGGCCATTCGCCCAATCCTGCCGAACGAGAACAGCCTCAAGGTGGCCAGCACCTACAGCTTTGTGGAACTCACCGCCACTGCTACCAAATTAAAAATTGATGCCTGGACCAACACCGGCAAGCAGCTCGATCAGGCCGTACTGACCCGCTGATCAGCCATCCAATCCGGTTTGGCGCTCCCAGGGGCTCACAGAACTGCCGGTGTGTCCAAGGGCCAGAAACTCCTGCCATTGCTGGCGGCGCAGGCGCAGATAGGCCTGACAAAAGCCTGACCCCAGGCTTTCCTGGAGCACCCCATCCGCCTCGAAGGCATCCAAGGCCTCGCCAAGGGTGGCTGGAAGACGGCCGCAGGCATCGGCCGGCAAGGGGTTGGCGTAGTTGTCGTTGCTGCGGCATTCACCTGGATCAAGTTGGCGTTCGATGCCATCGAGACCAGCCGCCAACACAGCGGCCTGGAGCAGGTAGGGATGGGCTGCACCATCGGGTAGGCGCAATTCCAAACGGTTGCCATCAGGGATGCGCACCATATGGGTGCGGTTGTTGCCCCCATAACTGATCCCACCGGGGGACCAGGTGGCTCCCGAACTGGTGGGAGGGGCGGCGAGGCGGCGGTAGCTATTCACCGTGGGATTGGTGATCGCGCAGAGGGCTGGGGCGTGGGCCATCAATCCGCCCAGGAAGTGATGGGCCAGAGGGGAGAGCCCATTGGGACCCTGGGGATCGCAAAACAGGTTGTGGTTGGCGGCGGCGGAGTCTGCCGAACCCCAGAGGGAGAGATGGGTATGGCAGCCATTGCCGGTGAGCGAGGAAAAGGGCTTAGGCATAAAGGTGGCCCGCATGCCCTGTTGCTCCGCCAGGGACTTCACCATCACCTTGAAAAAGGCATGGCGATCCGCGGTAGCCAAGGCATCGGCAAAGGTCCAATTCACCTCAAACTGCCCATTGGCATCTTCGTGATCAGCCTGATAGGGGCCCCAGCCAAGCCCATCCATGGCCTCCAGGAGGGGGCCAATCAGGGGATAGTTGCGCATCAGAGCGAGCTGGTCATAGCAAGGTTTGACCTGATGGTCGGCGCCATCGGCTATGGCCTCCCCAGCGGGATCCAGCAGGAAAAATTCGGCTTCAACGCCGCTGCGCAACTCCAAGCCCAAGGCAGCGGCTCGGGCCTGCTGGCTGCGCAGCAGACGGCGGGGGCACTGGTCCATCGGTTGGCCGTCCAACAGCAACTCCGTGGCCACCCAGCCCACATCGGGCTGCCAAGGCAAGGGCACGAGGCTGGCTGGATCAGCGATGGCCATCACATCACCATCCGCCGGTGAAAGATCGATCCAGGCGGCAAAACCGGCAAAGCCAGCTCCATCAGCCGCCATTGCCTCCAGGGCCGAACGGGGAACCAATTTGGCGCGCTGGATCCCAAACAAATCGGTAAAGGAAAACAGCACAAACTTGAGCTCAAGCTCACGGGCAGCACTGACAAGATCGGCCATGGCAGACAACAGCAAAGAACGGCTAACAAGACAGAGGGCGGGTCCAGGCTGGTGATGGGGTGACCAGCTCAACAGGCCCGTTCAGCCACTGAGGAGGTGGTCCACCACGGTGCGCAGCTGTCCCTGCTCGATGGGGCTGCTGTGGGGGTTGCCGGCACGATGGCCCAGCAAGGAGTCGATCAGCTCGAAGTGGCAGCCGGGAATGCGCTCGGCATCAGCGGCCATATCGTCAACGGTGAAGTAGAGGTCGCGCTGGGATGCCACCAAGGCTGTTCTGGCTTGGATCGTTGGCAGCTGATCGGCCACATCGTGGGCCAGCCAGGTGTCGAGCATGGCGATGAGGTCGCGGGGGTCATGGCGGCGGTAATGGGGCAGCCAGTGCTGCTCCACGTGCTCCTCCATCGACTCTTTGATCTGGGCATAGAAGGGTTGACTGGCGGCCCAACTGGCATAGATCAGGGCATAGGTGCGCAGACCATCGATGGGCTCGGCGTCGAAGCCGGCGCCATTCCAATGGCGATCGGCAGTGAGGGCCTGACGCAAGCTCAACAGGAACAGGCGGTTGTGGTTGGCGGTGCGCGCCGTGCCGCACACGCAACAGGCGCGTTGCACGGGCAAGGGGCCCTGGGCGGCCCATTGGAGCGCCTGTTGCCCCCCCATCGACCAGCCGTAAACCAAGGCCAGCGTCTCCACGCCAAAGAGCTCAGTCAGCAGGCGCCCTTGGGCCCTCACGTTGTCGTGGTGGCTCACCACCCAACCCTGTTCAGCCAGCCCCATCCCCCCATGGCTGGGACTGCTGGAGAAGCCATTGCCGAACATGTCGGCAATCACAATGCAATAGCGATCGGAATCCAGCACCGGTCCCACCAGCCAGGCCAGGTCGGGATGGCGGGCCCCATAGGACGTGGGCACCAGGATCAGGTTCGAGCGGTCGGCATTGAGCTTTCCGACGACGCCGTAGCTGATCTGGGCGTCGGGGATGGTGTGACCACAGGAAAGCGGGACATCGCCGAGGGCGTAGCGACCGCTCCTCATTGGGGCAGCGCCAAAGCCGGCAAGTTGCGCAGAAAGGAACCATGCACGCGCAGGTAACCGTCGTCGCGATGGGTCAGCTCGGGGGCAATCCAGTGATGGGCCGCCGGCAAGGCATGGAAAGGCAAGGAGGCATACAGGTGGTGTTCAGCATGGAAGGGCATGTTCCAGAGCTGCCACACCAGCCACGGGTGGGTACGGGTGGTGCGGGTGTTGGTGGTGCCATCGGAGCCAAAGCTGCAACCGGTGTGCTCTGCCAGGAGCCAAAAGCGAAGGAACGGCTGACCAACGGCTAGCGGCAAAAGCCAGCTCCACAGCAAAAAGCCATGGCCGTTGATCAACGACAGCACCAACACCACGGCATAGACCGCGAACTGGGCCCGCACGGAGCGGCGCACCTGGGGGATCAGCTCCGGTGTGAGGAAGGGGTAGCAGGAGAGATCACCAAACAGCAGGCGAGCGTGGCCGCGAACTTTGCCAAGCCACCAGTTCCAGCCACTGATCTCCAACCCATAGGCCCACAGGCTGGTGGGGGGAGCATCCTCGAGTTCGGGATCCATCCCGGGTTGGTGGGTGTAGCGGTGGTGCCACTGGTGATAGCGGCGATAAAACGTGGCGTTGTAAAAGCTCAACAGCCCGGCGAACCAGGCCACGGCATCGTTCCAACGGCGACTGGTAAAAACAGTGCGGTGGCCGCACTCATGCATGGGCGCAAAGGCCGTGGCCAAGCCAATTCCGCTGAAAAGGAGGCCCACCAAGCGCAGAGGCCATGGCAGCTGGGGCTGGGCCCAGAGCCAACCACCCACGCCGATGGTGAGCAGATGGCTTGCAAGCCGAATCACCCCCGGACGGTTGCGAACCTGATTCAGCTCGAGCAACACCGGCCTGGGGAGCAGGTTGGATCGAACGGAGGGAGCTGCAGCCACAGCGAAACGCAGGGAAGGGGTCAAGCAAACCCCATCACACCAGCTCTTGCGGTGCGCCTCGGTAGGCATTGCAACCGTTTTGGCTCGCTCAGCGCTGCAGCACCCCAAACACCTGACGGTGCTGTTGGGCCTGGGCCTGCAAGCTGTGGATCACGCCTGAAGCCGGTGGTTGATCCAGGGCCCGTTGCCAGGAGTCCAACAGGTCAGCGCCATCCATGGGCCCATCCAGCCGCTGACACGGTGAGCCGATCGCCTCGGCGGCCGCATCCACTTTGGGGTCGTAGCTGAGGGCCACCGTGGGGCTTCCGGCCAAGGCCGCCAGGATCAGGCCGTGCAGGCGCATGGCGATCACCAAACCAGCCGAGGAAAACACCGCCAGGGCTTCGCGGGGGAGCACGGGCAACACCTCCCGGCTGCGGTCAGCGAGGCGTTCGCTGATCAAGCCCTCAGCTTGAAGCCGTTGCAGCAAGCCGGCGTCCTGCTCCCCGTGGAACGCCAGCCAGATCACCTGGCGATCAGCCGCCGCCGCCAGCTGATCCAGGCATTCCAGATAGGGCCGCCAGGCCTCACCGACCAGCTGGTGCGTGGGGCGGAAACACACCACGATGGGGCCACCGCGACCACGCCACGGTTGAGCCGGTAGGGCCCACACCGGATCGGGTGCCACCAACCCTTGCCCGCCCAGGCGCTGGGCCAGGGCCGCCGACGCTGGATCCCGCCAACTGGTGGCCTGGAGCAGGGGCAACATGGCCCGCACCAACCCTTGGCTGCGGCGTCGCTTGAGGGGCCCCAAGCCCTGGCCCCAGAGGATCACGGGCTTGCCCTGCAGCCGCGCCGTGCAGATCAGGGCGGCGTAATAGAGGAGGCTGCGAAAACTGGTGGAGTCCTGGAGCAGGCTGCCGCCACCGAGCACGAGGGCATCCACCTGGGCCAGGGACTTCATGACGGCCTTGAGGGACCGGCGGGCCACCGTGGCCACACCAAAGCGCTCGGCCACCTGGTTTTGATCGTGGGCGGTGACGATCGGCACCACATCGGCAGGCAGCTGGCTGAGGGCCACCTCCAGCAGGGCGTCATCGCCGAGGTTGTGTTCGCCGTAGTAGCCACACAGCAACACCCGCTTGCCCGTTGCCGCCATCAATGGCCTTGGATCCATGCCTGGGCGCCAGCATCGCATTGGCAGCCTGGGTGCAGAGCAGCCAGGGAGCGGGCAAACCATCGGGCGCCCCTACATTGCCCCCAGCCAACCCTTGCCCTTGCACGCCCTTTCCCTGCCCACCTGGTGGATCCATCTCGCCTCGGTGTTGGAGTGGGTGGCGGCGATGGTGGCGATCCAAACCTTTGGCCTGCGCCGCCTGGAAACCGGCTGGCGCTGGTTGAGCCTGGCGATGCTGCCGGCCCTGGTGAGCGCCATGGCCGCCTGCACCTGGCATCTGTTTGACAACAGCGCCGACCTCCAGGGTCTGGTGGTGTTGCAGGCAGGCCTCACCACCTTGGGCAATGGCACCCTGGCCGTGGCGGCCTGGAACCTGCTCCGCCAACAGCGGGCCAAAGCGTCGCAGCAGCAGCCATGACCCCAGCAGCTGGCTTCCTCCCCTGGCTGGCGGGAATCGATCCCGGGCCTTTGTTTGTGGTCTCGTTGCTGCCCTATCTCGCCTTTTTGTGGTGGGCCCGGCAGGTGGAGGGGTTTCCCAAGCTGGCCTTACGGGGTTTTGGCCTAACGCTGGTGTTTGTGGCGGTCACGATTGGGGCGGCCCTGATTGCCCAAATCCACTACGGCCGTCAGCTCGCCGATGTGGATCCCCTGCACGGTGGAGCAGAAGCGTTTCTCACGCTCTCCAATCTGCTGGTCGTGCTGGGTTTTACCGGGGCAGCCCTGGGCCAGCCGATGAACAAGTCTTAAGGGCCGAGCCCCTGGGCGGATGGCGCCCAGACAATGTGGGGCGTCAGGTTTGTGCTCCATGATCGCTCCGCTTCTGGCTTTGGCCCCTGCCTCCATCTCCTGGTCGCCCAAGGTGGCTCTGGTGATGATTGCCTGCAACGTGATTGCCATTGCCATCGGCAAGGCCACCATCAAGCATCAAAACGTGGGGCTCCAATTGCCCAACAGCGCCATGTTCGGCGGCTTCAGCCACGGCGCCATGCTGGGCACCCTGAGCCTGGGCCACATTCTTGGCATTGGCGCCATCTTGGGCCTGGCCACCCGCGGCGTGGTCTGAAGCCTGGCCGAGGCCTGCTTCAACGCCAGCCGAACAGGTAGGGCAACGCTTTCAAGCCATAGCGCTCAAAGCGGTAATCAAAGAGAAGGGCAGAGAGATCCTCTGCCCTTTTTGTTTGCAAGCCGGTAAGCAAGCGCTCCAGCCGGCGATCGGCCCTGCCATCCACCAACCCCAACCAGGTGCGGCGAGCGAGCCTGCCACTTAAGTTCCAGCGCCGGCCAAGGGCATGCCGCAATTGGCCTGGATAGGCCTGAAGTAGCCCCTCCGAGCGGGAAGGATGGGCAAGGGCCTCTTGCAGCAATGGCGCCAAAACCCTGGCACTGGTGAGGGCATGGCGAATTCCCTCGCCTCCCAGCAAATTGGCGGTGCTCACCACATCGCCCAGACCAAGCAGTCGGCCGCGGTGATGCAGCTCACGCCGGTTGATCGAGCTGCGGATCCGCCCCCCATGGCGATCGATCACCTGGGCTTGCTGCAGACCGGAGGCATCCAGCAGCCTCTGGAGGGCTGTGGTTAGGGGAGGTTGGCGCTGGCGGTCATCGCGCAAGCGGCACACACCCACTTTCAACTGACCCGGAGCCATCGGAAAAATCCAGCCGTAGCCCTGGGGCAGCCACTGGGTGCCAAGGAAAAAACTCAAACGGTCGCGCCAGCTGGCCTCCAAGGGCTGCGGCACCTGAAGTAGCCACTCCACCCCTAGCCCCGTCACCAAGGCTTGGTTGGAGTCAGCGGGATCACCCAACAGGGCCCGCCCCTCCCCGCTGGCATCCACCACATAGCGGCTGGTGAGCGTGCAGGTGTGACCATCCCTCCGCCGCAGGCTGGTCACCATCGCCGGATCAAGTCCGGATTCCAGGCTCTCGCAGCCCAAGGCCGTCCAACCAAGCCGCAGCGCAGCACCCCAGGCCTGGGCCTGGTCGGCAAGCCACAGGCGAAGGGCCCCGAAATCCAGCACGGCCCCCAGGGGCCGTTCAGCCATCCACTGGTACTGCTGCTGGTTTGGTCCCACGATCGACCAGCCACGCCAGCGGGCAGCCACCACGCTTGCCGGCAGGCCAAAACGGGTGAGGGCCTCCAGGGGAAGGGCCGCGCTGCTGAAGGCGGCCTGGCGGAGGTCGGCCAACCGGTCCACCAGCACCACATCAACCCCCGCCTGGGCCAACAGGCGGGCAAGCTCGGCGCCCGCGGGGCCAGCCCCCACCACCAGCACCTCGCAATCCAACCGTTGGCTCAACGGGGGGCCGCCCAGGACTCAGACCGCCAGGGCGTTCGCCGCTGGTTGGCTGGTGGGGAGGTTTTGCGTGGTGCTGCCAAAGCGGCGAAGGATGCGATCCGCCATTTGGGGCGGCGTAAGACCCAAGCTCTGCTTGCTCTGATCGGGGGTGGCGTGGTCCACGAGCTGGTCGGGAATGCCGAGGCGCAGCACGGGCACAAGCACATCCTGATCGCTCAGGGCTTCCACGACAGCCGCACCAAAGCCGCCATCCAGGGCCCCTTCCTCCATGGTGACCACCCGGCCAATGCGCTTGGCCATGGGCACGATCAGGGCTTGATCCAAGGGCCTGAGGAAGCGGGCGTTGATCACCGCGGCCCTCACCCCTTGCTCCTGCAGCAGGCCCGCCGTGGCCATCGCCGGGGCGACCATGGCGCCGTAGGCCACGATCAGGAGGTCGTCGCCATCGGCGAGCAACTCACCGCGGCCGATTTCCAAGGGCTCAAAACCCTCTTCTGCCAGGGGCACCCCCTCCCCTTCTCCCCGGGGAATCCGCAGAGCACAGGGACCGCTGTGGCCAATCGCGGTGACCAACATGCGCTGCAACTCAGCCTCATCCTTGGGCGCCATCACCGTGAAATTGGGAATCGCCCGGAAATAGCTGATGTCGTATTGCCCCTGGTGGGTCGGTCCATCGGCCCCCACGACGCCAGCCCGATCAAGCACAAAGGTGACCGGCAGGTTCTGGATCCCCACATCGTGAATCAATTGGTCGTAGGCCCGCTGCAGGAAGGTGCTGTAAATCGCCACCACGGGCTTGAGGCCCTCACAGGCCATGCCGGCCGCCATGGTGACGGCGTGCTGTTCGGCGATGCCCACATCGAAATACTGGTTTGGGCAGGCCTTCTCAAGCAGATCCAAGCCGGTGCCGGTGGCCATGGCGGCAGTGATGCCCACCACGGTGGGATCCTGCTGGCAGAGGGTGACCAAGGTCTGGCCAAACACCTTGCTGTAGCTCGGGGGTTTGGGCTTGCTGGAGGGGTAGGCCTTACCCGTGGCCAGATCAAAGGCCGATTGGGCGTGGTAGCCCACCTGGTCGGCTTCGGCATAGGCATAACCCTTGCCCTTGGTGGTGGCCACATGCACCAGTACAGGCCCCTCGGTGCGATGCGCCTGCTCGAAGGTGCGCACCATCTCGGTGATGTTGTGGCCATCAATCGGGCCGATGTAGGTGAAGCCCAGCTCTTCAAACACCGCTCCCACCTTGGGGACCCCCAGGCGTTTCATGCTCTCCTTGAGGTTTTTCAGCTCGGTCGGGAGCTCCCCATGCATGAAGGGCAGGTGCTTGATCGCCTCTTCGGCATTGCCCTGCAAAAACTGAA
>CAYFKI010000021.1:8387-11750 GCA_964343525.1 uncultured Cyanobium sp. | reverse complement strand
ACAGGTGCATCGAGCCGCCGCGGCCCTTGCTGCAACCGGTTTCCTTGCCAAACAGTTCACTCATCACCTCCCGGGCCGGCACGCCACAGCTGAGGGCATGCACGTGGTCGCGGTAGGTGCTGCAGAACCAATCGTGCTGCAGCTTCATGGCCTTGATCACCCCGGTGCTCACGGCCTCCTGGCCGTTGTAGAGGTGAACGAAGCCAAACATCTTGCCCCGGTAATACATCTCGGCGCACTTGTCTTCAAAGCGCCGTCCCAAGACCATGTCGCGGTAGAGCAACAGGCCCTCATCCCGGGTTACCGAGGCCGGGGTGGCGGGATAGAGATTTTCCAGGCGTTCGGCATGGGGCCCGGCCACATGGGTGGAGTCAGCCGAGCAGGAGGGCGCCCCTGACGCTGCCGCGAGATCCTGACCCATGTCTGCCTTTGTCATGTCGGGAAAGGCCCATCCAAAGCCAACTGTACGGGGTCCCGCACCAACAACTGGTGCATTGACAGCCAAAACCGCAGACCCTGCCTACAGTCACCAACCAACGGATAGGCCGCGTTGGAACTGCCGATTGATCATTTCCGGTTGCTTGGTGTGGGGCCCACCACCGACAGCCAATCCGTTCTGCGCACCCTGCTGCAGCGGCTGGACCGACTGCCTTTTGCGGGATTCACCGCCGACACCTTGTTGGCACGGGAGGAGTTGCTCCGTTCCAGTGCCGATCTCCTGAGCGATGCCGAGCGTCGCCTCGCCTACGAAACCGACCTCACCGCCATCTCCAGTGGGGCCGGCCAAGCCATCGCTGCTTTGGATGTGCCCTCCTCCAAGGAAGTGGGGGGGCTTTTGCTGCTTCTAGAAGCAGGCCAGGCCCTCGAAGCTTTTGAGCTGGCCAGCCGGGCCCTCCAACCGCCCCAGGCCCCGGCCCTGGGCAGCAGCCGCGAAGCCGACCTCACCCTGCTGGCTGGCCTGGCCGCCCTGGCCGCTGCCGCCGATCTGCACCAACAACGCCGCTACGAAAGCGCTGCCCAAACCCTGAAACAGGGTGCCCAACTGCTCCAGCGCATGGGGCAACAGGCCGAGCTTCGCCAACAAATCAACCAGGAATTGGATGGCCTAGTGCCCTTTCGGGTGCTCGATCTGCTGAGTCGGAACCTCACAGCCACCGTTGAACGAAGCGAAGGTCTGGCCCTGCTGCAGGAGCTCGTGCAGCGGCGCGGCGGCCTTGAGGGCACCGGTGACCCCAGCCTGCCCCGGGAAGAATTCGAGGCCTTCTTTAAACAGATACGAGCCTTCCTGACCGTGCAGGAACAGGTGGATCTGTTCAGCCGCTGGGCTAGCGGTTCCCAGGCAGCTGAAGCGCTGGCCACCACCGCCCTCACCGCCTCGGGCTTTGCCCAGCGCAAACCCGATCGCATCGCCGCCGCCAAGGATCGGCTCTCTGCAGCAGGAAAAGCCCTAGGGAAAGCCGCCGGAAGCCCCGATGGTCAGCCGGTGCTGGCCTATTTGCATCTGCTGCTTGGCGAAGTGGATCAAGCCAGGGAGGCTTTCACCAGCTGTGCCAGTGCGGAACGCCAGCAATGGGCCGCTCGGCAAAGCAGTGATCCCCTGGCCCAGATCTGCGCCGCCTGCGGCGACTGGCTGGGCCGCGAGGTGTTGCCTGGCTATCGCGACCTGGAAGCCGATGCCAACTTGGAGGCCTATTTCGCCGATCGCGACGTCCAGGCCTACATCGAGGCCCACGATCCCCAGCGCGCTCCCCAACCGGCAACCCCGGGTTTCATTAGCAACTTCCCCAACCCCTTCGCCCAGCCCCTGGCCACGAAAGCGGATGGCCTCGGCGACCCCAGCAGCGGGTTGATCGATGGCGACGACGCCGATGAAGACGGCTATGAAGACGACGACGACGCCTGGCTCGACAGCTGGGTTCCGCGCTGGCGGCTGCCCGAGCTCCACTGGCCTGAATGGCCTTGGCCCGAGCTCTCGCTGCCCAGCTGGCCATGGCCGGAGCAGGGCTGGCGTAAGGCCGGTGTGGCCGTCGTGGCGGTTGGAGTGGGCGTGGGAGTGGCTGCTGGGGTTGGGGTTGCCCTGCGCAGCAAACCCCGCCCATCGGCGGCCCCATCCCAAGCCCAGCTGAGCCAGCCGACCCCGGCGAAGCCCAGCCTGCCCCCAGCACCGGAGCCTGCGGCGGCCATTCCCCTCACCGTGGCCGAGCCCGATGACGCCCAACTCCAGGCCCTACTGGAGGCCTGGCTCAACGCCAAATCGGCGGTGTTGGCGGGCAAAACCAGCACCTTGCCCCTCGATGCCCTAGCCCGGCCCCAGCTGGTTGCCAACCTCCAGGCCGATCGCAACGCCGACCAGAGCCGCGGCGAGAGCCAAACCATCACCGCCCAGATTCAATCGCTGCAGATCAACGAGCGCAGCCCGATCCGCATCGCCGCCCACGTCAACCTCGACTACAGCGAGACCCACCTGGGCCCCGATGGCACCCCAACCGGGCCGGCCACCAAGCTGCAACTCGATAACCGCTACGTGTTCGCCCGCGATGGGGGCACCTGGCGTCTGGCGAGCTTCCAGCGCGCTGCGAACTGACCCGCTTTTTTACGATCGTTTCACTGCAGGGGCTTCGCCCCATCCGCGCGAGCCCCCGATGTTTGACGAGCTTTCCCAGCGATTTGAAGACGCCGTCAAAAGCCTGAGGGGCCAGGCCAGCATCAGCGAAACCAACGTGGACGGTGCCCTGAAGCAGGTGCGCCGGGCCCTGCTCGAGGCCGACGTGAGCCTGCCGGTGGTGCAGGACTTTGTCGAGGAGGTGCGCCGCAAAGCCGTCGGCGCCGAGGTGGTGCGCGGGGTCAGCCCCGACCAGAAGTTCATCCAGCTGGTGCATGAGCAGCTGGTGGAGACCATGGGCGGCGAAAACGCCCCCCTCGCCAAAGGGGACGGCGAAGGCCCCACGGTGGTGCTGATGGCAGGCCTGCAGGGGGCCGGCAAAACCACGGCCACGGCCAAGCTCGGCCTCCACCTCAAGGAGCAAGGGCGCAAGGCCCTGCTGGTGGCGGCCGACGTGTACCGTCCCGCCGCCATCGACCAGCTCACCACCTTGGGCGGTCAGATCGGGGTGGAGGTGTTCAGCCTGGGGGCCGAGGCCAAGCCGGAAGCGATCGCCGCCGCTGGCATCGCCAAGGCCAAGGCCGAGGGTTTCGACACCGTGCTGGTGGATACGGCCGGCCGGCTCCAGATCGATCAATCGATGATGGAGGAGATGGTGCGGATCCGCGAAGCCGCAGCGCCCGATGAGGTGCTGCTGGTGGTGGATTCGATGATCGGCCAGGAAGCCGCCGATCTCACCCGCGCCTTCCACGACCAGGTGG
>CAYFKI010000021.1:0-8377 GCA_964343525.1 uncultured Cyanobium sp. | reverse complement strand
TCCTGGGCATGGGCGACGTGCTCACCCTGGTGGAGAAGGCCCAAAAAGAGGTGGAGCTGGCCGATGTGGAGAAGATGCAGCAGAAGCTGCAGGAAGCCTCCTTCGACTTCTCCGATTTCCTTCAGCAAATGCGCCTGATCAAGCGCATGGGCTCCCTGGGGGGCCTGATGAAAATGATCCCCGGCATGAACAAGATCGACGACGGCATGCTCAAGCAGGGGGAGCAGCAACTCAAAAAAATCGAAGCCATGATCGGCTCGATGACCGAAGCCGAGCGCCAGCAACCCGAGTTGCTCGCCTCCCAACCCTCCCGCCGGCGCCGGATTGCCTCAGGCAGCGGCCACACCCCGGCCGACGTGGACAAAGTGCTGGCCGACTTCCAGAAAATGCGCGGTTTCATGCAGCAAATGACCCGCGGCGGGATGCCCGGCATGGGGGGCATGCCAGGCATGGGTGGGTTCCCTGGCATGGGCGGCATGCCTGGAATGGGGGGAATGCCCGGGATGGGCGCTGGCCCCTACGGCGGTGGTGGTGGCGGTCCTCGCAAAGCGCCCAAGCCCGCCAAGAAACGCAAGGGCTTCGGCCAGCTCTGAGCACCCGAGCAGGTACATTGGTTGTTTGGACACCTAACGGTTAGGCCTCGATGATCAAGCTCCGCCTGAAGCGGTTCGGTAAGAAGCGGGAAGCGAGTTTCCGCCTCGTCGCGACCAACAGCACCTCCCGTCGGGACGGCCGCCCTCTGGAAGAGCTCGGCTACTACAACCCCCGTACCAAGGAGACCCGCCTCGACACCGAAGCGATCCGGGCCCGCCTGAACCAGGGTGCCCAACCCACCGACACCGTGCTGTCGCTGCTCGAAAAAGGCGGTCTGGTGGAAAAAACCGTGCGTCCTGCCGAAATCCTCGGCAAGAAAAAGCAGGCTGAAGCCCGCGAAGCCGCTGAGAAGCAAGCCAAGAAAGACGCTGCTGAAGCCGCCGCTGCCGCCAAGGCTGAAGCTGAGGCCGCTGCCAAAGCGGAAGCCGAAGCTGCTGCTGAAGCTGCAGCCGCCGAAGCTCCCGCTGAAGAGCCTGCTGCTGAAGCCTGATCAAGGCCCCCATGGCTGAGCCCGATGGGCTGACCAGCTTCTCCATCGCCTTGCCAAATCCCGCAGCGGCCCTGGCCCTGGCGGGTGATGAGCAGGCCTCCACCCTGCATCGCCTCGAAGCACTCACCGGTGCCTCGCTGGTGTTGCGGGGTTTGGATTTGGTGATCCGCGCCCGCCCGAGCCAGCTCGAGCGGGCTTCTGCGTTGGTCGAATTGCTGCGGCCCCTCTGGCAAGAGGGCCAGGCCATTGGCCAGGTGGATGTGCAAACCGCCCTGCAGGCCCTCGATAGCGGCCGCGGCGAAGACCACCAGCACCTGGCCCGCCAGGTGCTCGCCAAAAGCCAAACCGGCAAACTGCTGCGCCCCCGCACGCTCAAGCAGAAGGCCTATGTCGAGGCGATGGAACGCCACGACCTCACCATGGCCCTGGGTCCGGCGGGCACGGGCAAAACGTTCCTCGCCACCGTGTTGGCGGTGCGGATGCTCACCGAACGCAAGGTGGAGCGCCTCATCCTCACCCGCCCCGCGGTGGAAGCGGGCGAGCGATTGGGCTTTCTGCCGGGCGATCTGCAGCAGAAAGTGGATCCCTACCTGCGCCCCCTCTACGACGCCCTCCACACCCTGCTGGGGGCGGAACGGACGACAGGGCTACTGGAAAAGGGCGTGATCGAAGTGGCCCCCTTGGCCTACATGCGGGGGCGCACCCTGGCCGATGCCTTTGTGATCCTCGATGAGGCCCAGAACACCACCACGGGCCAAATGCGCATGCTGCTCACCCGGCTCGGTGAAAACTCGCGCATGGTGGTGACGGGCGACCCCACCCAAGTCGACCTGCCGGCCGGGGTGATCAGCGGCTTGAGCGAGGCGGCCCAGGTGCTGGAAGGGGTGGAAGGGGTGGCGATCTGCAGGCTCACGGCCGCCGATGTGGTGCGCCATCCACTGGTGCAACGGCTGGTAGAGGCCTATGCCAAACGCGATGCCAAGCGGGACGCCATCCGGGTGGCGCCAGATGCCCCCAGGCGATTCGATGGCCAACATCTGCGGAAAAGCCCATGACCAGCCGCGCTGAGCGACTTCGGATTCCCGCCGAAATCGCCGTGGTCACGTTGCTGGCCTACCTGCTTGGCTACTGGTTCACCAGTCTTTTTCCGGGCTACCTGCCCAAGATCGGTGGTCTGTGGTCGGCCATCTCAGCGATTGTGGTGACCCAGGGAACCCGCCGGGAAACCACAAATTCGGCCTCCCTGCGCATTCTTGGATCGGCCATTGGCGCCCTCACCAGCGCCGTTTATCTCTCCCTGCTGCCCTTTCATCCGATCGGCATGGCGGTGGCGATTTTCGCCACGGTGGCCCTCTGCGCCACGATCAAGATTCCCAGCCACGGCAGGCTGGCGGCGATCACCGTGGTCGTGGTGATGGTGACCGGCAGCCTCGATCCCAAGCTAAGCCCAGTTCTCAACGCCCTGCTGCGCTTGGCTGAATCCTGCATCGGCACGGGCATCGCCGTCCTGGGGGTGCGGCTGTGGCCCGGATCAGATACCCAGCCCCCATAGGGAGATCCACACCTCCAAAGCCAGCTCAGGCCCACCACAACCTCGACACCACTGGCAGGATGTGGGGACTGTTCACCCCCTGTGCCATGCCGGCCAGCAGCAATTTCCAACAGGCCATCCGGGAAGCGCAATCCAGCGCCCTGGTGGGCCCCAATGTGGTCAACAAGGCCCTGCCCTACGTGGGCGGTGGCATGGTGCTCACCGCAGCCGGTGTGATCGGAGGTCTGGCCCTGATGGCCAGCAACGCTCCCCTGTTCATGCCGCTGTTCTGGGTGGCCCTGATCGGCAACTTCATCCTCTTTTTTGTGGCCCAAAACGTGGCCATGAAAGGGGATAACGCCACCGCCCTGCCCCTGCTCACGGCCTACAGCCTGATCACCGGTTTCACCCTCAGCGGCATCGTGGGTTATGCCGTGGCCGCCGCCGGCATCGGTGCGGTCGGAACCGCCGCCCTGGCCACCGGCATCACCTTTGTGGTGGCGTCGGTGATGGGCCGCCGCATGAGCGACAACGTGGGTCAAGCCCTCAGCGGCGTTGTGGGCCTCGGCATCCTTGGCCTGGTGATTGCGATGTTCGTCCAGATCATCGGCAGCATCTTTGCTCCCGGCATGTTCAGCACCGGTGGCTTCGAGCTGATGATCGCCGGCTTCGGCACGGTGCTGTTTGTGGGAGCCGCCTTTGTCGACTTCTACACCATGCCCCGCACCTACAGCGACGACCAGTACCTGGCCGGCGCCCTGGGCATGTATCTCACCTACATCAACCTGTTCATCTTCATCCTGCGCCTGATCATTGCCCTTCAGGGCGGTGGCCGTCGCGACTGAGCTCTGCAGAACGGCTCCTCTCGTTGCTTGATCGGCAGTGCTTGATCGGCGCTGAGAGTTCTGGCACCCCCTCCTGGGGGTGCTTTTTTATGCGCTCTCAGCCACCGACAGGATCGCTTCAGCGATAGCGGCTTTTTGCTGCTCGTCGTAGCCCCAGCGCTCGAGGAAGGCCCCATCGTCGCCACTGGCATCGCCCCCTCCGGCCTGGGCGGCAGCGAGCAGGGATTCCAGCCGCCGTTTCACCGCCTCTGGCTCGAGTTGGCGTAAGAGCTCGATGCAACGGGATTGGACCCGCTCAGAGCCGGCCTGCTGATCCCCATCTCCCGAGCGCGCATGGTGGAGCGCCATGGCGGTACTCATCGCCAGATTGCGCGCACTGAGATCCACCACCCCCTCGCCCGCTGCACGCAGCTGCATCACCAGGGCCTCCGGCATCCGATCCATCAGCGGACATTCACCAGCCAGGCTCACCACGAAAAAGCCCCGGGCCCCATCCCGGCTGCCCACGAGTTCAGCCACCCGATCGGCGAGCACCTCATCACTGAGCTCGCCTTGCTCCCAGAGCCCCAACCACTGGGCCGTGATCTCCATCGCCTGCTGAAAGCTGGGCTCGGAAGCGGCAGGTTCAACCATGGGGGCAGTCGGGCTGGCAGTGTTGAGGTTATGGAGTCAAGCCCCCGCCGCGAGGCATCTGCCAACCCATCCAGCCCCGCCTCCCAAGATGGGCCGCTGGGCCAACTGCTGCCGATCCCGGATCCAGCCGAATCGGCCCGGCTCTTGGGCAGCCAGGGGGGCCTCGGGCTGAACGCGGTGCCGGAGGGCTTTCGCTCGGGCTTTGTGGCCCTGATTGGCCGGCCCAACGTGGGCAAATCCACCCTGCTGAACCAGGTGGTGGGAACGAAGGTGGCGATCACCTCCCCAATCGCCCAAACCACCCGCAACCGGCTTCGGGCCATCCTCACCACCCCCACGGCCCAACTGGTGCTACTCGACACGCCGGGCATCCACAAACCCCACCACCTGCTGGGGGAGCGGCTGGTGCAAACCGCCCGCAGCACCATCGGCGAAGTGGATCTGGTACTGCTGCTGGTGGATGGCAGTCAGCCGGCGGGCCGGGGCGATGGCTTCATCGTGGAGTTGCTGCGCCACTGCAAGGCCCCGGTGCATGTGGCCCTCAATAAAAGCGATCTGGTGGATCCGGACAGCGCTGATGCCCTGATCGCCAGCTACCGCGCGCTGTTGGCCGGCGAAGGCGATTTCGCCACCCCGGAAGCCCGAGCGCCGTTGAGCTGGCCCCTCCACACCTGCAGCGCCCTGGAAGGGGCTGGCACCGAGGCCCTGGTGAAAGCCCTGGCCGCCGACTTGCCCCTCGGCCCCCAGCTCTATCCCGCCGACACGGTGAGCGACCAACCGGAGCAGCTGCTGATGGCGGAGTTGATCCGGGAGCAGGTGCTGCAGCACACCCGCGAAGAGGTGCCCCACTCGGTGGCGGTGAGCATTGATCGCGTGGTGGATGACGGCCCGCGCACGGCCATCCTGGCCACGGTGCTGGTGGAGCGCTCGAGCCAAAAAGGAATCCTGATCGGCAAGGGCGGCTCGATGCTGCGAACAATTGGCCAGGGGGCCCGGCTGCAGATGGAGAAGGTGTTCTCGGGGCCGGTGTATCTGGAGTTGTTTGTGAAGGTGGTGCCGGGCTGGCGGCGCAGTGCGGGGCGGCTAGCCGAGCTGGGCTACCGAGGCGATTGACAGGCCAGCCCCTGAAACCTCCAGCTGAAACAATGGCTGCCATGACTGACTCCGCCACTCACTCCGCAACTGACTCCCCTGCCGCCACGCCCCCGTTTCCGCCCCAGGGGATCGGCGATTTCCTGCGCTTCTGTGCTGGGGAATGGATGAGCCTGAACAGCACCTTTGCCCTGGAGCAGCCCACCACCGCGGCCGCTGGCGATGGTGACGAGTGGCACAGCAGCGAGCGGGGGGAGCTGGTGGTCACCTATCTCGAGCCCCAAAACGCCACGGAAGCGGGAGGCCTGAGCCAAGGCCCTAAGGGCGGCCTGCAGCAGCAGCATCGGTTTGATCACGACGGCAGCTACCGCTGCGGCCCTGCCCAAGGGCGCTGGCAGCTCTGGCCCGATGGCAGCCTGGAGATTGTGGTGGTGGAGAACGGTGATGAACGGCGTGAACGGCTGTGGTTCACCAAGCCCAACCTGCGCCTGCGCTCCAGCGTGACCAACCAGGCTGACGGCGAACCCTCCAACGCCAGCTTCAGCTCCGAAATTCGCCGGGTGAGCGCGGCCTAAGTCGATGGGTGCCCTGCTGCCATGAGGGAGGCTCTGGTGCGATGAGGCTCGATGTGGTGAGCCTGGCCCCCGAGGCCTTGGCCCCCTTGCAGGGTCTTGGGGTGATCGGTCGCGCCATGGCGGCCGGCATCGCCGAGCTGCACACCCATAACCCACGCGATTACGCCACCGACAACTACCGCAAGGTTGACGATGAGCCCTACGGTGGCGGCGCCGGCATGGTGCTCAAACCCGAGCCGATCTATGCCGCCTTCGAGGCCATCCCGGTGTTGCCGAGGCGACGGGTGCTGCTCATGAGTCCCCAGGGCCAACGGTTGACCCAGGCCGACCTGCAGCGCTGGGCCACCGATTACGACCAACTGGTCTTTCTCTGCGGCCACTACGAAGGTTTCGACGAACGCATTCGCCCCCTAGCCGATGAGGAGGTGTCGATCGGCGATTTCGTGCTCACCGGCGGCGAACTGCCCGCGGCCACCATCATCAATGGGGTGGTGCGGCTGCTACCCGGCACCGTGGGAACGGCCGCCTCCCTGGTGGAAGAAAGCCATAGCGCCCTGTTGCTCGAGCACCCGCACTACACCCGCCCCGCCAGCTTCCGCGGCATGGAGGTGCCCGCTGTGTTGCGCTCCGGCGACCATGGCGCCATCGCCCGTTGGCGCGCAGAGCAACAACAACAGCGCACCCGCGAGCGACGGCCCGATCTGTTTGCGCGCTGGCAGGAGCTCGGCGGTGAGGAGGGCGCCCCTGGGGCCTGAGAGACTGGCTCCACAGGCATCAGTGACCGCCCCATGCAACTGCGCATCGGCAACGGCTACGACATCCACCGGCTGGTACAAGGGCGGCCCCTGATCCTGGGCGGGCAAAGGCTGGAGCACCCCGAGGGGCTGGGGCTCGATGGCCACAGCGATGCCGACGTGCTGGTGCACGCGATCATGGATGCATTGCTTGGTGCCTTGAGCCTCGGCGACATCGGCAAGTATTTCCCCCCCGACGATCCGCAGTGGAAGGGCGCCGACAGCCTGGTGCTGCTCGAGCAGGTGGTGGGGTTGGTGCGGGAGCGCGGCTGGAGCGTGGTCAACCTTGATTCGGTGGTGGTGGCCGAGCGCCCCAAGCTCAAACCCCACATCGAAGCCATGCGGGCCGCCATTGCCGCGCGCATGGGCCTCGAGCCGGAGCAGGTGGGGGTGAAAGCCACCACCAACGAAAAACTGGGAGCTGAGGGCCGGGAAGAAGGCATCTCCTGCCATGCGGTGGCCCTGCTGCAAAAGCCATGAAGCAGAAGCCATGAAGCAGCAGCCCCCCACCAGCCCATGGGCACTGCCTAAGTTGGCCTGCCTTGTGCTCAGCCTGATGGTGTTGCTCGCCAGCCATCTCACACCAGCCATGGCGGCGGCAGCCTCCCCAGACGTTTCGGTGGTGGAGGTTCTGCGGCTCAACGTGCCTTCAGAAAACCGCCAGGCCTGGCTGGAAGCTGAGCAGCACAGCTGGGAGCCCTGGCTGGCCCAGCAGGACGGCTTCCTGGATCGCCAACTGCTCTGGGATCCCAAGCGCGAAGAGGGCACCCTGTTGATTCGCTGGGCAAGCCGGGAGCAGTGGAAAGCGATTCCCTCCTCCGAGGTGGCCACCGTGCAGGAGAGGTTTGAGCAGCTGGCGCGGTCCGCCACCGGCCAACGCCAGGGCAACCCCTTCCCATTGACCTTCGAAGCAGAACTGCTGCCGCAGTGAGCAGTCCTGAGCACCGCCTTGATCTTCAGCGCCGCCAGAGGCTCGGCATGGTGGAAGCCATCTGGGGGGAAACCAAAAGCGCGCAGCAATTGGCCGCCATCGTGAGCCGCTTTCACCAAGCCGGAGAACTGGCCCTCGCCACCCGCGTGGCGCCGGAAAAGGCCGAGGCCGTGATCCGATTGCTCCCTGAGCTCACCCTCACGCACCATCCAGAGGCCCGATGTCTCACCGCAGGAGCCATGCCAGCCATCAACCCCAACCGCGGCCGGGTGGCAGTGCTTGGTGGTGGCACCAGTGATCTCACGGTGGTAGCAGAAGCCGAGCTGGCGTTGCGCTGCCATGGCGTGGCCAGTGACCGCCTGCTGGATGTGGGGGTGGCCGGTCTGCACCGACTCCTCGAACGCCTACCCGAGCTCGAGTCTGTGGCGGTGTTGATCGTGTGCGCCGGCATGGAGGGAGCCTTGCCCACGGTGGTGACGGGCCTGGTGCCCCAGCCGGTGATTGGGGTACCAATCAGCGTTGGTTACGGGGTGAGCGCAGGAGGCCACGCCGCCCTCAACGGCATGCTCGCCAGCTGCGCCCCGGGTCTCACCGTGGTGAACATCGACAATGGCTACGGCGCCGCCATGGCAGCGCTGCGGATCCTTGGCCAGCCCTCAGCCGCAGGGGCGGCGTAACAGCGCTTGCTCGAAAGGCGCCTGCTCGAAAGGCGGTTGGTCTGGGGCGTGGGCTGCTGCCGTAGCCGCGGGGGTTCGATCGTTTCGTTGGCTGGGGCGGGTGGACGGCAGTTCGAGGAGCTGCTGAATCCAAAGCTGCATCGAACGGGGCAAACAACCTTGCTCGTACCGCTCCAATGCCTGCAACAGCACGGGCGTATTCACCCAGGCAAGGG
>CAYFKI010000020.1:0-11814 GCA_964343525.1 uncultured Cyanobium sp. | reverse complement strand
CTCGTGGCCGACATTGAACGGGGCGGGGTGTTTGCCCAGATCGTGGGCACCCTGGCCCTGATGACACCGATCCAACGACGGCTGATCAAGGGGCTGTTGATCAATCGCTTTCGCGGTCGCCGGGAGCTGTTTGATGAAGGGCGACGCTGGCTGGAGCAGGAAACGGGCATCCCTGTGCTGGGGGTGATGCCCTGGCTCGATGAACTGTTTCCCCCGGAAGACTCCCTCGATCTGTTGGAGCGCCGCGGCCGCAAAACGGGCGCCGAGCTGGAGATCGCCGTGCTCAAACTGCCCTCCCTGAGCAACTTCTCCGACCTCGACCCCCTGGAAGCCGAACCCAGCGTGCGGCTGCGTTGGGTGGCACCGGGTGAGGAACTGGGCCAGCCCGACGCGGTGGTGGTGCCAGGAAGCAAGCAAACCCTGCGCGATCTGGAAGCCCTCCAGAACAGCCAAGGGCTGGATGACGCCCTGCGGCGCTTTGCCGCTGGCGGTGGACATGTGTTTGGCATCTGCGGCGGGATGCAACTGCTCGGCCGGCAGCTGAGCGATCCCGACGGCGTAGAAGGCGGCTGCCGCGGTGCCACCCACGCGCCAGGGCTCAACCTGCTGCCGCTGCACACGGTCTTTGGTGGCAGCAAAGCCCTGCGTCAGCGCCGCAGCGAAGCGCAATGGCCGGGTGAACCCCTACCTATCGAAGGCTTCGAGCTCCACCGCGGCAGCACCACCACCCTGGAGCCCTGCCAACCACTCTGTGCCGCCCCTGAACTGGGCTGGGTTGCACCCCATGGTGATCAAGGAGGCACGGTGGCCGGCACCTATTTGCATGGGGTGTTTGAAAGCGGCCCGTGGCGGCGACGCTGGCTCAACCACTTGCGCCGGCGCAAAGGGTTGCCATGGCTGAGTGAACGTCAACCCCACCACAGTGAGCAGCGCCATGCCCTGCTCGAACGCCTCGCCGATGCCTTTGAGAACCACGTCAACCTGGATCCGCTGCTGCAGCCATGAACGCCAAACCGGGTAGCGGCAAACCCATCACCATTCACTGGCCCAATGGCCAATCAACCCAGGCCACCGCTGGCAGCGACTGGTTGGTTGCGGCCCAAACCGCCGGATTCCCGATCCCCACGGGCTGCCTGGGGGGAAGCTGTGGCGCCTGTGAAATCGAAGTGAATGGCCAGGTGGTGAGGGCCTGCATCGCCACGGTGCCCGCAGCCATCAGCGGCGAACTCGCTGTGGAGCTGGCAAGCGATCCCTACTGGTGAACCTGGGCGCTGACAGCAGCGGGCTCAGCGCTGAATCAGGCCTCCCCCCAACACCACCTCACCGTCGTAAAAGACAGCGGCCTGGCCAGGGGTGATCGAAAACTGCTCCTCGGCAAAGGCCAGCTGCACCCGGTGGGGACGGCCTGCCGCGGCATCGGCGGCGGTGGCAGGCAAGGGGGTGAGCAGGGCCGGTTCCGGGGCACTGCGGTAGCGAACCTGGACGGCCACCTCAAGAGGTTGTTCGGGCGGTGCCAGTGAGAGCCAGTTCACCGCTCCCACCGTGCACTCTGAGCGGGCCGCCTCAGCCCTGGGGGCCACCACCACCCGATTCAGGGCCGCATCCAGCCGCACCACATGCAAGGGCTCCCGCCAGGCCACCCCCAGCCCCTTGCGCTGGCCAATCGTGAAGTGCTCGATGCCGTCATGGGAACCCACCACCGTGCCATCGGGCAGCACGATCTGCCCCTCCCGCGGCGGCAGGTAGGCATCCAAAAAGGCCTTCATCGAGCCGTGATGATCCGCCAGGCACAGATCCTGGCTCTCGGGTTTTTGGGCCGTACGCAAGCCATGGCGGGCCGCTTCGAGGCGGGTATCAGCCTTGGTGAGTTCCCCCAGGGGAAACACCAAGCGGCCCAAAACCTCTTGGGGCAAGTCGTAGAGGAAATAGCTCTGGTCTTTGCGGGTATCGAGCCCGCGCAACAGCTGATGGCGGCCATTGGGGCTGTGATCCGCATGGCGAACCCGGGCGTAATGGCCGGTGGCGATGCGCTGCAAACCCCGCTCGTTGGCAGCCCAATCGAGCATGGGCCCGAATTTCACCTCCCGGTTGCAGCGCGAGCAAGGCAGGGGGGTCACCCCCTCGCCATAGCCCTGCACCAGGAAGTTGACGATTTGCTCCTGGAAATGCTCCCGGAAATCCACCACGTGGTGGGGCACGCCCAACTGCTCACAGATTCCGGCCGCATCCACCAGACCCTCGGCGCAACAAGCACCCTTGCCACTCATCAGCCAGAGGGTGAGGCCCTCCACCTGCCAACCCGCCTCCACCAGCAGAGCCGCTGTGAGCGAACTGTCGACGCCACCGGATAACCCAACGGCCACCCGGTGCTCACCGGGCCAACGGCGCAAGCGCTCCAAGGCCTCCGCCCCTGCTGGGGTTGCGGCCTGGGGATCCCCTGAACTGGCGGGTGAAACAACCAAAAGAGAGGACAAACCCCGATTTACTCCCATCATGAAACCGAGCCAGCCGCGTTGGTCTGCCCGTGCAGGTGCCCCGTGATGCCGACCATCTGCTCGTCAGGGGCGAGCAGATGGCCCAACTCGAGCAACAACTGTTTGCCAGTGGGCTGCCGGTGGAAGCCCTGATGGAGAAGGCCGCCCTGGGGATCAGCCAGCACCTGCTGAGCCACCACAACCTCACGGCCGGTGCCTTGGTGCTGGTGGGACCCGGCCACAACGGGGGCGATGGCCTGGTGGTGGCCCGCGAACTCCACCTGGCCGGACTTCAGGTACGGATTTGGAGTCCGTTTGAGCGCCACAAGCCCCTCACCGCCAGCCATCTCGCCCATGCCCGCTGGCTGGGCATTCCCGTGCTGGATCAAGCCCCTGACCCCACTGATCCTGCCCTCTGGATCGATGGCTTGCTTGGCATCGGCCAACGGCAAGCACCAACAGAAGCGATCCAACAGCTTCTGTTGAATCGCCAACGCGACAGGCCCTGGCAGCTGGTGGCGATTGATGTGCCCACGGGGCTGTGCGCCGACCGCGGCATTCCCCTGGCCCATGGCGTGGCGACCGCCCACACCACCCTCACCCTCGGCCTGGTGAAAACCGGACTGGTGCAAGATTCCGCCCTGGCCCATGTGGGCAGCCTGGTGCGCATCGACCTGGGGCTGCCAGCCCGCTTGCTCGATGCCCTGCCCGCCCAGCAACCCCTGGGCCTGACGGCGAGGGATAGGGCCGCGACTGCCGACGCCAACGGCACCAGCGCTGCCACCGGCAAGCCAATCACCGGCAATCCAGCCGCCAGCAAGTATCAGCGGGGGCGACTGTTGGTGGTGGCTGGCAGCGACCGCTACCGGGGGGCTGCGGCCCTGGCCCTGGCTGGGGCAAGCAGCTCCGGCTGCGGCAGTCTGCGGGCGGCCCTACCCGCACCGATGGGCCAGGGTCTCTGGCAACAGATGCCCCATGTGGTGGTGAGCCAGGAGTTGCCCTGCAAGGCCAGCGGCGATCTGGATCTCACAGCGCTGGCGCCCGAGCACCTGGAGCGCCTCGACACCCTGCTGGTGGGCCCTGGCATCGGCAGCTCCCCGGATCCAGCCGCAGACCCCAGCTGGAGACAACTCCAAACGTTTGAGGGCCTCTTGGTGCTGGATGCCGATGGACTGAATCGCCTGGCCCGGCTTGCTGAAACAGCGACGGGTTGGCTGCAACAGCGCCAGGGCCCCACCTGGATCACCCCCCATCGGGGCGAATTTGATCGTCTGTTTCCGACGTGGGCCAAGCTTGATCCGCTGGATGCCGCCAGGCAAGCCGCCCAAACCACCGGAGCGAGCGTGGTGCTGAAAGGAGCACGCAGCGTGGTGAGCAGCCCCGATGGCCGCTGCTGGCAACTCATGGAAGCGAATCCCCAGGCCGCACGAGCCGGCCTGGGAGATGTGCTCGCGGGCTATGCCGCTGGCCGGGGAGCCATGGACGGGGGCGATGGCGCCATCCTGGCCGCCGCAGCCCTCGATCACGCCGTGGCCGGCTGCCAAAGCCCCCATCCCACCCCCCAGATGGTGGCCAGCCAACTGGCGCTGGACCGCAACGGCTGAGCCAAAGGCTGGAGCAACCAGCGGATGCAACAAGGCGATGCAACAAGGGGATGCCAACAGGCGTGGCAAACAGGCGGGGCAAACAGTCAGAGCACAAAGGTGTGCAAACAAAAATATTTTGTTTTGCAAGCAAAATCTAAAGGGTTGCTGAACATATCTATGGAGGGCGAAAAGCCGGTTGAGAGTTGCAGGCCCGATAGGGCTGCCCATGACCTCAACCACTCCCAGGGCCAGCGAAAGTAGTCGGCGTCGCAGTACCGACCCGATCACCTGGTACTTGGCCACCATTGGCCGTGAGCCCCTGCTCACGGCGGCTGAGGAGATTGAGCTGGGCAACCAGGTGCAAGCCATGATGCGCCTTCTCGAAGAGGGCGATCGCACCTTCACAGATCAGGAACAACGCACAATCAAAATCGGCAAGCGCTCAAAGGCGCGGATGATGAAGGCCAACCTGCGCCTGGTGGTGAGTGTGGCCAAGAAATACCAAAGCAAGGGTTTGGAATTGCTCGATTTGATCCAAGAAGGCTCGCTTGGATTAGAGCGGGCCGTGGAAAAATTCGATCCCACCCGCGGTTACAAGTTCTCCACCTATGCCTTCTGGTGGATTCGCCAAAGCATGACCCGAGCAATCGCCTGCCAATCGCGCACGATTCGCCTGCCGGTGCACCTGAGCGAACGGCTGACGGCGATCCGCAAAGTGAGCCTCGACCTGGCCCACAAGCTGGGTGCCATGCCCAGCAGGCAGGAAATTGCCGAGGCCCTGGAAATGCCCCTCGACGAGCTGGATAGCGTGCTGCGCCAAGCCCTCACCACCTCCAGCCTCGATGCGCCGGTCAATGGGGATGAAGGGAGGAGTTTTCTGGGTGATCTGATCGCTGACAACAGCGAGGAAGAGCCCCTTGAGCGCGTGGAGCGGGGCATCCATCAAGAACAGCTGGGCCGTTGGCTGAGCCACCTCAGCAGCCAGGAGCGCCAGGTGTTGCATCTGCGCTTTGGCCTCGAAGGAGAAGAGCGCCACACCCTGGCTGAGATTGGCCGCCGGCTCGATGTGTCCCGAGAACGGGTGCGTCAGGTGGAGCTCAAGGCCCTGCGCAAACTGCGCAACCTCACCAAGCGGATGCCGACCAACCTGTAGCCATCGCCGGCAGTTCCACCACAAAACAACTGCCCTGATTCAAGGCACTGGAGGCACGGATCGTGCCTCCATGGCTATGGCAAATGCGGGAGGCGATCGCCAACCCCAGACCCGATCCGCGCTGGGTGCGATCCGAACTGGCCCGCCAAAAACGGTCAAACACCTGGGGCAGCTGCTCAGGGGCCAGGCCAATCCCCGTGTCATGAACGGCCACCACCACATGGGTGCCCTTGCGGTAGGCCTCCACGGACACCTCGCCGCCAGCGGGGGTATAGGCCAGGGCGTTGTCGAGCAAGTTGCGGAACAAGCGCTGCAGCAAAGGGGGCTGACCGAGCACGGTCAGATCGGCAGAGATCTGGCTCTTGAGCTCCAGATTCTTGAGAACAAAGCCATCGCGAACAAGATCCAACTGCTGGGCCAACAACGAGGAGAGGGACACCGGCCGCGGGGTGTCCACACGCTGCTCGTCCTGCCGCGCGAGCAACAGCAAATCGTCGACCAACTGCTCCATCTGATCGGTGGCATTGGCGATGGCCTCAAAGCGCCGCCGCTGGGCCGCCCCGCTGGGACCATCGGTGGCCTGATCCACATCCAGCAGCCCCATTTCGGCATTGGCCGCCAGGGCTGCCAGGGGGCCGCGAAGCTCGTGGGAGGCATCGAGGCTGAATTGGCGCAACCGTCCAAGGCTGCGCTCCAACGGGCTCACCGCGCGCCGGGTCAGCAACCAGGCACTCACAGCACTAAGGCTGAGGGCTGCCGCAATCGCCACCACCAGGGCCAGATCGAGCTGGTGCAGCCGTTGCTCGCTGGGCTCGAGCCCCTGACTCACCCGCAGCCAGATGGGGCCCCCGGGGCCGCTGGCATCCAGCGGGCGCACCAGGGCCAGCCAATCGTCACTTTCTTGCCAGTAGAGGGTTTTTCCCGGAACCCGCCTGGGCAAGGGCCCCAGCATCCGCACCTCCCCCAACCGGGCCGCCGGCTGGCGGCTCGAGCCCACAAACCACTCCAGCTGCTGGTGCGCTGTGGCGAAGTCCTTGCGGGTTTCCTGGAGCGCCTTTTCGCTACCTGGCTCCGGCATGGGCAAGTTGGCGAGATCTTCGGCGATCACCGTGAGCTGGCTGCGGGTATCCGCCAGCTCACTGGTGCGCACCACACCCCGCACCACCAAGGCAAACAACAACAACACCCCGCTGAGGCTGCCCAGGTAGAGCAACACCAACTCCCACTGCTGGCGGCGCAGGGTTTTGGGCGGCCCCACGGAGCCCTTGGGATACCCAACCATCAGTGGGGAGGCTCCGCCAAGCGATAACCCTGGCCATGGAGGGTTTCTATCGGATCGAGGCCAGCCGCGTCCTTCAACTTGCGCCGCAGGTTGTTGAGGTGGGTTTTCACGGTTTGCTCACCCGCCTCCCCATCCATCGACCACAGCAAATCGAGCAACCTGGCGCGGCCAAACAACTGGCCGGGGTGGCGCAAAAACCACTCGAGCAACTGCATTTCCTTGTTGGTGAGCGCAATCGGCCGACCCTGGTGGGTCAACTGGCCAGCCAAGGGGTTCAACTCCAGATCGCCCCAGCGCCATTGGAGGGGTTGGTAGGGACGCTCAGCACGGCGTTCGAGCGAGCGAATCCGCACCGCCAATTCGGCCATGCGAAAGGGTTTCACCAGATAGTCGTCGGCTCCCCCCTGGATGCCCGCCACCACGTCTTCAACCGTGTCGCGGGCGGTGAGCATCAACACCAGGGTGTGGATGCTGGTCTTGCGGAGGGTTTGCACGATGGTGAGACCGTCACAGCCGGGCAGCATCCAATCGAGCAGGGCCAGTTCATAGCTCCCATCCAGCAGGGCCTCCAGGGCGCGCTGACCGTCGCTGAGCCAGGTCACCGCATGCTTGTCCTGCTCGAGAAAGTCCACCAGCGGCTCGGCGAGCCGGGTGTCGTCCTCAGCCAACAGAATGCGCATGGCGTTCTAAGACTGGACTGGTTGCGCTGGCAGGGCTGGATTCTGTGGCAGGGCAGTCGTCCAGCACAGGCAGGGAGAAGGCCACGATTTCCCCTTGATCGTCGTGGTGAACGGTGCAGATCTGGGCATGACGGGCCCGGAACAAAGCCGCCTCACTGATCCCAAAGGCTTCGGCCAACCGTTGGCGCTGGGGATCCTCGCTCGGAGCCAAGGGCTGGGCGGGTGAGAGCAAGACGGGGGCCTCGGGCTTCGCCGCCCGGGGCCGCGGGAGGAGCAAGCGCAGCAACAGGGGAGTGGCCACCCCAGCACCCACGGCAGCCAAGGCCATCCCGTGCAGCAGCACCACCAGCACGCCCCACAGGGCCGTTGTGCCGAGGCGGGCAGGCAACCGCTTGCGCCAGCCCAGCTGACGCCGCCCATCCACGATCAAGCCCGCGTCATCGCCAGCTTCAGGCGCGAACGCCACGGGCATGAAGGCCTTGGGGCTCAAGGGCGCAGGCATGAAGGCCTTAGAGATGAAGGCGGAGGAAGCCAACGACGGAGACCGCTGAGGGGAAGCTGTCTGATTGTGGTGAACAGTTGTGCAGAAATCGGCAAGGCCCGTTGCCAGATAACCGCCCACCCATCAGGACCTGACCCCCCGATCGGGGCTGACCCAGCGCGCCCGAGCGCCCGGGCGCCGCAGCAACACCCGGGGCAGCGCCAACAGGGCCGCAGCAAAGGTGATCAACCAAAACGCCAGCGGGTACCAAATCATCCAGAAGCCAATCCGCAACAGGCCCCGGTCGTAGGGCTGATCCATCCACAAACTGACGCTGAACTGGAGCACACAAACCACCAGCAACAGCACACCCCAGCCATGGGGCAGGAGCAACCAGGGCTGCCCGGTCACCACGGCCGCCAGGGCGCCCAAGGCAATCGTGTATGCCCAGATGAGGCTCAACAGGGGTTCGAGCAGCAGGGGCAACAGATGCCATTGGCGCGGATGGAGGGCCAGATCGGCATGGGCCAGCACCACCTGCATCCCCCCTTCAGCCCAGCGCAGCCGCTGTTTCCAGAGCCCACCCAGGGTTTCCGGCATCAAGATCCACACCAGGGCATGGGGTTCGTAGGCCACCTGCCAACCGGCCCGTTGCAGCCGCCAGGTGATCTCGATGTCCTCGGTGAGGCAGTCGGGATTCCAATAGCCCACCGCGTGCAGCGCGCTGCGCCGAAACGTGGCGATCACCCCCGACACACAAAACAGCCCCCCCAGCACCGACTGGGCGCGCTTGATCAGGCCGATGATCATCGAAAATTCGCCCACCTGCAGGCGCCCCAGCAAGGTGGTGCGGTTGCGGATGCGGGGGTTGCCGGTCACCGCAGCCAAGCGGGGATTGCGCTGCAGATGGCGCACCATCCAGCCCACCGCATCGGGGTGGAGACGGGCATCCCCATCGATGCACACCAACCACTCGTGGCGGGCCACCAACGCCCCCGCCCGCAAGGCCAGGGCCTTGCCCTGGTTACGGGCCAGATGCACCACCCGCAAACGGGGATGGGCCGCGGCCCAGGCCTCGAGTTGGGCACCGGTGTCATCGCCGCTGCCGTCGTTGATGGCGATCACCTCAAACTCCGGCCAGCGCAACTGCAGGGCACTGGCCAAGGTTTCAACCAGGTTGGAGCCTTCGTTGAAGCAGGGAATCAGCACGCTGACCGGCTGGGGATCGGCCAGGGCGGGCGGCAGGTTGAGCCAGCGCTCCCGCCGTTCCTGGCGCAGAAAAAACACCAGGGCCAACACCACCCACCCCAGGGCCATCGCCAGCGGATAGGCCACCACGATCACGCCGAAGCCAGCCATCAGGGCGTTACGGGCAAGCTGGAATGGCGCGCGAACACTGGCTTGAGCACGGCGGGGTCAGGCGTGCCGCGAAACATGTTGTCGGGGTAGTAGCCCACGTGGCGAACGCCCTGGCGATACAACGCCTCAAACTGCTCGGCCAGCACCGTGGAGGGCACATCACGGTGGGTGTTCCAGTCGGTGCTTTGCAGCTCAAACAACACCTTGCGCAGCCCCTCGGGTTTTTGCTTCACCACCTCCACCAGTTTGGCCATGAAGGCATCGGGGTCCTTGGCCTTCTCCATCCATGGCATCGCCATCACGGCCGTGAAGTCGTAATCGCGCAGGGCATCGTCGAGTGATTGGCTGTACCACGACTCCGCATGGGGGTTGAGCACCACCTGGGCGTAGAGGTTGCGAGCCGTGCGCAACTGGGGTTGGTTGTGGCGCACCCCATCAGCCAAGCGCAGGGTGATCTGCTCCAACCAGGCTGTTTTCAGGTTGGTCCAACGGCCGAGGAGATCATCACTGGCCCGGATCGCGGCCAGGTCGGTGGGCAGCCCCCAGGCCCGGTATTGGTTGAGGGCAGGTGGGCTGGCGTCTTCGTAATCGGTGAGGGTGACGTCGTCGTGAAACAGCAGGCCATCAAACGTGGCATAGGCAGCGAGATCGGCATAGATCTCGCCCACGGCGGCCATCGCCTGGCTGGAAAAGGGCGATAGGCGCGGATAGCCCATGGTGAGAACGCCGTTGTTCCCGCGCTGGGTCACCACCTTGAACCGCGCAGCCGGGTCGGTGGAGGGCAACTCAAAGGCCAGCACCGGCATCCAGGCATAGAGCCGCCGAACGGGAGTGCGCGTGCGGATCTCCCAGGCCACGTGGTTGAACAGATCGGCCTTGACCGGCAGGTGGCGATTGGGGAAATAGAGCGCATCGGCAGCCCCGTTGCCGTCGGCGTCGGCATAGGCCTGCAGATACACCGTGTTCACCCCCATCGCCCGGATGCGATCGAGCAGCAAGGCCAGATTGCGCTCGATCTGGGCGGGATTGGGGTCATCAATGTTGTCGAGGTCGACATGCATCACCTTGGCGGCGCGGGTGGTGTCGTCGGCATCCTTGCGGCGCCACTCCAGCTCCTGGGCCAGGCCCTTGGCACCCCCCATCTCCTGGGTCATCAATACCCGACGAAGGGAACCTTCAGGAACACCAGGGCCGTTAGCGCCATCATCGAGCGTGAGGCCCAGGGGCATGCCTGCGGCCTTGGCCACAGCCTCCGCCGTGGCGTTGTAACGGCCATAGGGCCAGATCACGGTGCGCGGCCGCTGTCCCAACTGGCGTTGCAACAGATCGCTGTTGTGCTTGAGGTCGTCGGCCAGGCGCTGGCGGTAGCTAGCCGCATCCTCATAGCCCTTGCCGGGTTGATAGAGGCGACTGGTGACGGCAGGCTCCGAATTGCCCTGGGGATTGGCCGGGATGCCGTGGTGGAGGTCGTAGGTATGGCTGCCCACCGACACCAGCCCGCTGGCCAGCATGGTGCGCAACTGGGGCCAGGTGAGAAAACGGGCGCGATCGAGCTTGGAATCACCAAAGGCCACCAGCCCCGATTTGGGCTCCAACCAGCTGCCCACCAACCCCAGCACGGCGGGAGCTGAGAAGCGCTGGAGCACCGGATAGGCCTGCTCATAGACGCTCCGATAACCATCGTCAAAGCTGAGCAACACCGGCTTGCTGGGCAAGGGGCGATGGTGCTCGCGCGCCGCCAACACCTGATCCACCGACACAAAGTGGTAGCCGTGGCCCGCCAGCCAGTCCATCTGGTCGCGGAAGTTTTCCGGGGTCACGGCGTAGTCAGGAATCACCGCCGCCCTTGGCTCGGCAATCTCGTGATAGGCCAAAACCACCAGGGGCTCAGCCTTGGTGGAACGGGCTTGCGGGCCTGCTGACGCCGCTGGAGCCAGGGCCATGGTCCAACCCAGGCTGAGGGCCAAGCCCAACGCCAACAACCCCGCAAACGAGCGCTTCAACAGAACCGCACACTCCAACGAACCCCAATCCTGGAACCGGCAGGATCAGAAATCGACAAGCCAGTTCAGTCTTCGGCCCAGATGTAGCGGGTGAGCTCCTCGGGCTTGGGCTCGGGGGCAGCCAGGGCAAATTCAACGCAATCGGCCACTTCGGTATCGATCTCTTTATCGATGGCTTTGAGTTCGTCGGCGGTGGCGAGGCCCTTGGCCGTCAGGTGGGCCGCGAGCTGTTTGATCGGATCCCGTTTAGCCCAGAACTCCTTCTCCGCCTCTGCCCGCAATTCATCCGGGTCAGCCAGGGAGTGGCCCCGGAAGCGGTAGGTGAGGCACTCCAGAACCGTGGGGCCTTCGCCTGCCCGGGCCCGTTCGATCGCCCGCTGGGCAGCGGCCCGCACGGCCAACACATCCATGCCATCCACCTCTTCGCCGGCCATGCCGAAGGCGGCGGCTTTGCGCCAAATTTCCGGATCACTGGTGGCTCGGTTGTGGTCCATGCCAATGGCCCACTTGTTGTTTTCCACCACAAACAGAATCGGCAGCTTCCACAGCGCCGCCATGTTCAAGCACTCGTAGAACTGGCCGATGTTGCAGGTGCCATCACCAAAGAAGGCCGCCGTGACGGCGTCGCTGCTGGCATCGCCGAGCGCATCACGCTTGTAGCGGCTGGTGAAGGCGGCCCCCAGGGCTACCGGGATGCCCTCCCCGATGAAGGCATAGCCACCCAGGAGGTGGTGCTCCTTGGAGAACAGGTGCATCGATCCGCCGCGGCCTTTGCTGCAACCGGTTTCCTTGCCAA
>CAYFKI010000019.1:7233-12096 GCA_964343525.1 uncultured Cyanobium sp. | reverse complement strand
GTTCACGCCCTCGGCATCCCAACGGTGTTTTTCCTTGGAGCCCTGGCCGCCATGCAGTTCGTCCGTCGCTGAGGCCATGCAACGCACCCCCAACCCCAACAACCTGCCGGTTGAGCTCAATCGCACCAGCCTCTATCTGGGTCTGCTGTTTGTGTTTGTCACCGGCATCCTGTTCTCCAGCTACTTCTTCAACTGATCAGGAGCGCATCCGATGAGCGGCAAGAAATCAACCCTGCCTGACGGCCGTATTCCCGATCGTCTGCCTGATGGTCGCCCAGCTGTGGCCTGGCGGTCCCGCTGGACTGAAGGCGTTCTACCCCTGTGGCTGGTGGCCACCGCCGGTGGCATCGCGGTGATTTTCGTGGTGGGCCTGTTCTTCTACGGCTCCTACGTGGGCGTGGGTTCCGCCTAAGCCCCTGGCTAAAAAGCGCACCCTGCTCAACAACAAGCTGCTCACCTGGTTGGTGGGTTCTTTGTTGAACGGCTATGGCCAAGTGTTTTTGCTCACTTCGCGGTTACGGATTGAGGCCGATCCCGAGGTGGTGCGCTTGGTGCGGGAGCAAAAGGTGCCCGTGATCTATGCCCTGTGGCATAGCCATGTGTTTTTTGTGCCCCTGTTTCGCACCTTCGAACGGCGGGCCGTGTCGGTGTTGCTGAGTGCCCACCGCGATGCCCAGATTGTGGGAGTGGCAGCCAGGCTGCGCGGCATTCGGCTGGTGTTTGGCTCCTCAACCCGCGGGGGGGCCAAGGCCTATCTGCAGTTGCTGGCTGTCCTGCAAGGGGGCCAGTCGGTGGTGATGACCCCCGATGGACCGAAGGGTCCTGCTGAGCGGGTGAAAAGTGGGGTAATCCATCTGGCCCAGCAATCAGGCTGTGCGGTGGTGCCGGTGGCCATGGCGTCATCCCGGGTGCATCGCCTGCGCTCCTGGGACCGGACTCTTTTGCCGTTGCCGTTTTCCAGGGCTGTTTTTGAACTGGGACAGCCGCTCTACTGCCCGGCTGAACAGGAACTGGGGCCCTGGCAGGAGCAGCTGCAAGCAGCGATCCAGGCCACAGCCACCCAGGCGGCAGCTCGGGTAGGCATGCCAGCAGCGGTGGCTTAGCCGTGCTGTTGTTGGTCTATCGGCTGTTGTGGCTGCTGCTCACGCCAGTCGCCCTGCTGCTGTTGTTGGCGCGTTTGCTGCAGGGCAAGGAAGATCCCTTGCGGATTCAGGAGCGGTTGGGCTGGCCAACGCGCGCAAGGCCTGAGGGCCCCCTGCTCTGGTTCCACGCCGCCAGTGTGGGCGAGCTCAACAGCCTGCTGCCGCTTTTGGCAGCCCTTCGCGCGGCTGGATGCCGCGCCACCGTGTTGCTCACCACCGTGACCCTCAGCTCGGGGCGCCTGGCCCCATCGGTGCTGCCGGCCGGGGTGATCCATCAATACGTCCCTATCGACCACTGGCTGTGTTGGTTGCCCTTTCGCCTGGCTTGGCGCCCCGATCTGGGGGTGTTGGCTGAGGCGGAGCTGTGGCCGGAAATCGTGCAGGCCATGCCTCGCCTGCACGTGATCAATGCCCGCATGAGCGCCGGGTCGTTTGCGCGCCATCAGCGGATGCGTTGGTACGCCGCCTGGCTGTTCGGGCGCTGTGAGCGCTGTTTTGCCCAATCAGAGCAGGATGCCGAGCGGTTTCGGCGGCTGGGGGCCCACGGGGTGGTGGCTATGGGGTCCACCAAGCGCGATGCGGCGCCGTTGCCAGTGGATTCCGCCATCGTGGCTCGCCTGAAGCAGGTGTTGGCGGGGCGGCGCCTGGTGCTCCTGGCCAGTAGCCATGCCGATGAAGAGCTGGAGCTGCTGCGCGCCTGGAGAGCCCAGGAACTGTCTGCTGCATCGGCAGCTCCTGTGGCCTGGGTGCTGGCCCCACGCCATCCCCAGCGGGCTGCACTCCTCCTGGGGCAGATGGAGGCCTTGGGCTCTGATGGCGGGGGCCTGGCTCCGATCAAGGCCGGGCTCTGGAGCGAGTGCACCGCTGGCCAAGGCAGCGGCCCCGATGGGGAGCGGCGCTGGGATTTGGTGGTGGTGGATCGCCTCGGGGCCATGGGCTCCTGGATTGCGGCCGCCGAGGTGGTGGTGATTGGTGGCAGTTTTTACCCCCAGGGCCGCTCCCATGGCGGTCAAAACCCCCTGGAGGCGGTAGCCCTGGGTAAGCCCGTGGTTTGCGGTCCCGATATGGCCAATTTTTCTGATGTCACCGGTGCCCTGGTGGAGGCCGGCGTGCTCCACCCCACCACCGATGCGGATCAGGCCTGCGCTCTGGTGCGGCGCCTGCTGGAGCAAGGCCCGGCCAAGGGGTCTGCAGCAGCGGAGCCCCTTCTTCAAGGACCGTCGCGAACCATCGCTGAGCTGATCACTGAGGCCCTGGGACAGGCCCTGGCACCGGCCGCGGCCCAGGCCGTAGCTGACTGAGCCATGGCACCCAAGGCCCCCTGGTTTTGGTACCAGCCCCAGTTGAGGCTCCCAGCTGCCCTGCTGTTACCCCTCAGTTGGCTCTATGGCCTTGGCCTGTGGCTAGATCGTCGGTTCACCAGGCCCCTGCGGGTTTCGGTGCCGGTGATTTCGATTGGCAATCTCACCCTGGGCGGCACCGGCAAGACCCCCCTGGTGATCGGTCTGGCCAGGGCCCTCCAGCAGCGGGGCTTGGCCGTGGCCGTGCTGCTGCGCGGCTACGGGGCTAAGCGTCGCCAGCCCCAGTTGGTCACGCCCGGATCCCGCTATGCGGACGTGGGCGATGAGGCTTTGGAATTGGCCCATCAATTGCCTGGGGTGCAGGTGTGGGCGGGCTCGAATCGCCGCCAGGGGGCTCGCCTGGCCATCGATCACGGGGCCACGGTGTTGTTGCTGGATGACGGCCTCCAACATTGGGCCCTTGCCCGCGATCTGGATGTGAGCGTGCTGGATCGGGCCCATGGCCTCGGCAATGCCCAGCTGTTTCCGGCTGGGCCCCTGCGGGAGCCATCCAGCCAACTGGCCCGGGCCGATGTGTTGGTACTCACCGCTTCAGCTGCTGCTGCTTCGGCCGCGCCAGGTTCAGCCGGTTCGGGGCCTGCACCCGTGCTGCCTTGGCCGGCTGCCAAGCCGAGCTTCGAGCTGCAGTTTGCGCTCGATCTGCCCCCGGCCGTGCGAGGTCGTCCTTTGGTGGCCTTTTGCGGGATTGGCCTGCCCCAGAAGTTTTTCGATGCCTTGATGGCAGCCGGCCTGCAGCTGGTTGCCCAGAAAAGCTTTCCCGATCACCATCCGTATGCTGAGGCCGAGATGGCGCAGCTGTTGACGTTGGCCCAAGCCCAAGGAGCCTTGCTCGTCACCACGGTGAAGGATGCCCAGCGGTTGCCTGCGCCCTATCGCAGCCAGGTGGTGCCCATACCCTTGGCGTTGCCGCCGCAGACGCTGGATCCTTTGATGCCGCTGCTGTTGGCTCGGATTGGCCATGGTTGAGGCCGGACCGAGCGCTGCCCAACCGCACCGGGTGCTGCTGGTGGCTGGTGAGGCCTCGGGTGATCTGCACGGTGGGGCCCTGGTGCGGGCCCTGCGCAGGAACCATCCCTCCGTTGCCGTGGTGGGTGTCGGCGGCGATCACCTCCGAGCTGCCGGGATGGAGGTGCTGGCTGATGTGCGCACCCTGTCCGCTGCGGGAGTGGTGGAAATTGTGGGCAGCATCCCGCGCCACTACCGGGTGATGGAGATGCTCAAGGCCCAGATGGATCGCCATCGGCCCGATGTGGTGGCGTTGGTGGATTACCCGGGCTTCAACCTTCTGGTGGCGAAAGAGGCCCACAGACGCGGGATTCCAGTCTTTTTCTATATCGCTCCCCAGGTGTGGGCATGGGGCAAGGGCCGTACCAAAACCATGGCCCGCATCATCGATCGCCTGGCGGTGATCTTTCCCTTTGAGCAGGACATCTTCAATGCCCATGGCCGGGCCTATGCCCGCTATGTGGGGCATCCCTTGGTGGATACGCTCCAGGTCTCCCGCCCGGTTGAGAAAACCCGGGCACTCCATGGCTTTTCCACTGACCAACCCCTGTTGGTGTTGATGCCGGGCAGTCGCCGCTCCGAGGTGGCCCTGCTGCTCCCGGCGATGGTGGCGGCAGCCCAGCGCTTGAAACAGGAGGGCTGGCAGGTGGCTTTGCTGAAAGCTCCCACGATTGATCAGGCGTTTCTCGAGCGTGTCCATGGCGCCGCACCGTTGCCCGTGCCGGTGCTGGAGGGGGACGCCTACAACGTGATTGCCGCCGCCGATGCCGGCGTGATTGCGTCGGGCACCGCCACCCTGGAGGTGGCCTTGCTGGGATGCCCCCAGGTGATTGTTTATCGCTTTTCTTTGCTCACCTATTGGCTGGCCAAACTGGTGATTGGTCCGCGGATTTTGGGCCTTCCCAATGTGGTGTTGGGCCGTCAGTTTTTCCCGGAATTGATTCAACGGCAAGTGAAGCCCGAGCGGATAGTGGCCGCCGTGCGCCAGATGGCGGCCAACCGCGGAGCTTGCTTGGAGGCGGTGAACGATTTGCGGGAGGCGATGGGCGCTCCTGGTGGATCAGAAAGGGCGGCAGAGGAGCTTGCTAAGCTGTTCAAATGAATTTGATTCATGCGTCAAGGGATATGGATAAAAGCAATATGGATAAAAGCAATATGAGTAAAAGCGATATGGGCAAAACTAATACTCTTCAAAAGAGTGGGAATCCGAAAAATCTTTATTGGCGCTTGGCGCGCTATGGCCGGCGTTATCTCTGGCCTGGATTGGCCCTGGCGCTGTTGTTTAATTTCCTCTATGGGGCCTCAACGGGATTTATTCCCCTGGTCATTAAGTATCTGTTTGACCAGGTCTTGCC
>CAYFKI010000019.1:0-7133 GCA_964343525.1 uncultured Cyanobium sp. | reverse complement strand
TGGTTGCTGTCACTGATTGCCTTTGTTCTTTTCCCCTTTGCGATTGCGCCTGTTCTCAAATCATCCAAAAAGATTCGCCGCCACTCCAGCAAGAGCCAGTTAAGCCTCGCCCGGCTGGCGACCTATCTGCAGGAGTCGATTGTGGGCTCCAAGGTGGTGAAAATCTTTGGCATGCAAGCCTATGAGCTGGATCGGTTTGAGACCGAAAATCAATCGGTTTTGCAAACAGCGCTCAAAACAACCCGCGCCAAGCTCGCCAACCAGCCTTTGATGGAGTTGCTCGGGGCGGTTGGTTTCAGTGCGGTGCTGCTCTATGGCGGCGAAAACGTGATTGCGGGCACCCGTACCACGGGCAGTTTGTTTGCTTTCCTGACGTCGCTTTATCTCTGTTACGCCCCCTTTAAAAGTATCGCCAAATCGAATTCAACCTGGCAACAAGGGGCTGCTGCCGCCGAGGATCTCTACCGAATTCTCGATGTCGAGCCCGATCCACCTGAGTCCACTCAACCCATCGAGCTCGGAGGTTTCAGGTCTGCTTTAAAGGCTGAGCAGGTGGGCTTTGGCTATGGCGATGATCTGGTGATTCAGGGTTTGAATTTGGAGGTGCCCTGGGGGAACACGGTGGCGTTGGTGGGCTCCAGTGGTGGGGGGAAGAGCACCATCGTGGATCTGTTCTGCCGGTTGTATGACCCTTGTGAAGGGCGGATCACCATTGATGGGGTGGATCTGCGGGATGTGTCGCTCAGCAGCCTGCGCCAACAGATTTCTGTGGTGGATCAGAACACCTTCCTGTTCAACGACACCGTGGCGTCCAACATTGCCTATGGATTAACGGACGCCAGTTCCGAAGCCATTGAGGCGGCAGCCAGAGCCGCCAATGCCCACGATTTCATTGTTCAGCTGCCCGATGGCTACAACACCCTGATTGGCGAAAACGGCACCATGCTTTCGGGTGGTCAACGCCAGCGGGTGGCCATTGCCCGGGCTCTAATTAAGAACGCCCCGATCCTGTTGTTGGACGAGGCCACATCAGCCCTGGATTCGGCGTCGGAGCAGGTGGTGCAGGAGGCGTTGGAGCGGTTGATGAGCAACCGCACGACCCTGGTGGTGGCCCACCGTTTGTCGACGGTGGTGAATGCCGATCGCATCTGCGTGATCGCGGCTGGCCGGGTGGTGGAATCCGGCACCCATACCGACTTACTCGCTCGCGGTGGCGTGTATGCAGGCCTATTTTCGACCCAATTCGCCAGTGCTGAGGCTGAATCTGCCCCATGAGTGCCGTCACTGATCAGCCTTTGGGCATGTCTAACCAGCCCTTGGGCACTGCCAGCCAGCCCGGCCCCTCTTACAACCGCGAGGACTGGGCCAGCGCCTTCGTCAATGTGGAGCTTGAGCTCGACGATGTGCCCCTGACCGCCGTGCGCGGTGAGATCCCCGTTGGGCTGAATGGCACGCTTTACCGCAATGGCCCCGGCAGGCTGGAGCGCGGTGGCCAATGGGTGCATCACCCCTTTGATGGCGATGGCATGGTGGCGGCCCTGCGTTTTGAGCAGGGTCAACTCCACCTACGCAACCGCTATGTGCGCACCGAGGGCTGGATGGCCGAAGAGGCGGCTGGCCGCATGCTGTATCGCGGCGTGTTTGGCACCCAAAAGCCAGGCGGGGCCGTGGCCAATGCCTTCGATGTGCGGCTGAAAAATATCGCCAACACCCACGTCGTGCGCCTGGGCGACAACCTGTTGGCGCTTTGGGAAGCCAGTTCACCCCACGCCCTGGATCCCGAAAGCCTCGAAACCCGTGGCCTGAGCTTGCTCGATGGGGTGCTGAAGCCCGATGAGGCCTTCAGTGCCCATCCCCGCTTCGATCCTGGGCACCACGGCGAACCACGGATGGTGACCTTTGGCGTCAAAACGGGCCCCCGCAGCACCGTGCGGTTGATGGAATTCGCCACCGAGGGCCCCAGGGCGGGCCAACTCCTGAGCGATCGCAGCGACAGCTTCAAGGGGTTTGCCTTTCTGCACGATTTCGCGATCACTCCCAATTGGGCGATCTTTTTGCAGAACGCGGTTGATTTCAATCCACTGCCGTTTCTCCTCGGGCAAAAAGGAGCCGCCCAGTGTCTGCGCTCCCGCCAGGGTGGTCAGGCCCAGTTCTGGTTGGTACCGCGGGACTGTGGCGCCTTTGCAGGCCAGTCACCGCGTTTGATCGATGCCCCGGATGGCTTTGTGTTCCATCACCTCAATGCCTATGAGGAAGGCGATCAGTTGGTGGTGGAAAGCATTTTTTATGCCGACTTCCCTTCGATTGGCCCCGAGATGGATTTTCGGGCGATTGATTTTGATTTGATTCCTGAGGGCTTGCTCGAGCGTTGCCGGATTGATCTGACCAGTGGTTCGATCAGCACGGAGCGGCTGAGTGAGCGCTGCTGTGAGTTCGCCATGGTGAATCCGGAGAGGGAGGGTTTGAAGGCCCGTTATGGCTGGATGGCAGCAGCGGAGCGCGAGCAGGGGAACGACCCCCTGCAGGTGATTAAAAAACTCGATCTGATGACCGGTGACCGCAAGGTTTGGAGTGCGGCCCCCCGCGGGTTTGTGAGCGAACCCGTGATGGTGCCGATGCCGGGCGGCGCCGAAGATGCCGGCTGGGTGCTCACCCTGATCTGGAACGGTGCCCGCCGGGGAACGGATCTGGTGATTCTCAACGCCTCCGATCTCACGGAGCAGGCGATTGTGGAATTGCCCTTGGCGATTCCCTACGGCTTGCACGGAAGCTGGGCTTCCGCCTAGGCGAAGAGGGCTTCAAGTTGGGGCTGCAGCAGGGCAAAGGCTCGGCCCCGGTGGCCAATCTGCCCCTTCAAAGCCCGATCCATTTCGGCGAAGGTTTGCCCAGCTTCGGCAACAAAGAACACCGGGTCGTAGCCAAAGCCGCCCTCCCCTTGGGGTGTGGTGAGGATGGTGCCTGGGCAATGGCCTTCCACCTCCAGCTGAATCGTTCCGCTGGGATCGGCTAGAGCAAGCGCAGCCACAAAGTCGGCTCGGCGGTTGTCGGTGCCGGTGGTGACCGCCGCCTGCTCGAGTTCGTCGAGCAGCCGCTGGATGCGGGCCCCATCGCTATCGGCGTAGCGGGCCGAATGCACGCCCGGGGCTCCGCCAAGGGCTTCCACGCAGAGACCAGAGTCATCGGCCAGGGCCCAGTGGCCGGTGGCTTGGGCGACGGCCGTGGCTTTGAGCCGGGCATTGGCGGCAAAGGTGCTGCCGTTTTCCTCGACACTGAAACCCTCCGGTTGGGCCCGAATCTCCAGGCCCAGGTCAGCGAGCAGATGGCTGAACTCGCGCACCTTGCCGGCGTTGCCGCTGGCGATCACCAAAATGCTGGGTTTGGGCATGGATCGCAGGGGGCAGGTGATCGGGGCTGCGCCTTAAACCGATTCGGCCAAGGCCTTGGCCCAGGCGAGCACCTCGGCCACCCGGGTTTCTGAAGGGGCTTCGCAGTAGAGCCGCAGCAACGGCTCGGTGCCTGAGAAGCGCAGCATCAGCCAATGGCTGGGCCCGAGTCGCAGCTTCACCCCATCGGTGGTGATCACCTCCTGCACCGCTGCGCCAGCCACCTCGTCTGGCGGTGTTTGGGCGAGCCGTTGCTCCAGGCGCCGGCGGGTGGCCATGTCGGCCAGGCGCAGATCAAGCCGGTCGTAGGCCGCGGCACCACCGCATTGCTGCTGCAACTGATCAATTCGCACCCCTAGGGGTTGGCCGCCCTCCACCAGGGCTTCAATCAGCAACAGGGCGGCAAACAGCGCATCCCGTTCGGGCAGATGCATGCCAAAGCCCACACCGCCTGATTCCTCCCCACCCACCAGCACCTCGCCGGCCAGCATTTCACTGGCGATGTACTTGAAGCCCACCGGCATTTCCAGCACGGTGCGGTCTTGGGCCTCTGCCACCAGCTGCATCAAATCGGAGCCGCTCACCGTTTTGATCACCGCTCCCGGCAATCCCTTGGCCCGGGCTAGGTGATCGATGAACAGGGGCATCAGCAGTTGGGTGCTGCAGAAGCGGCCGCGTTCATCCACGGCGGCGATGCGATCACCATCGCCATCAAACACGATGCCCATGGCCGGCCGACCGGCGGCGGTGGAGGCCTTCACGGCGGCGATTAATTCGCCCAGATAGGCGGCCAGGGGTTCTGGCGGATTGCCGCCAAACAGGGGGTCGCGATGGGAGCGAATTTCCTGTAAGTGCCCACTGTTGTGGGCGTCTGAGAGCAGGCGGGGCAGGCCACCGGCGGCCGAGCCATGCATCGGATCCACGATCACCTGCAGGCCGAGCCTTTGCAGGCCGGCGCTGAGGGCGCCGGTATCCACCTTGGCCTGCAAGCCCGCCAGGTAGGTGCCCATCCCATCGAAGCGTTCGGTTCGGCCGGGGATCGGCACCGTGATGCCGCCGGCCGCCAGCCGGGTTTCGACCCGCTGGGTGAAATCACCCTCCACCGAGCCGCCGAAGGGGCCTTTGATCTTCAACCCGAGCCATTCCGGTGGGTTGTGGCTGGCGGTGATCACCAGCGCTCCCAGAGCCTGCCGCTCCACCACAGCCCAGCTGCAGGCCGGCGTGGGCACGGGGCTGTCGCAGAGCAGGGGCACCAGCTCGCAACCGCGCACGGCGGCGCTGATGGCCTCGGCCAGTTCGGGGGCTAAAAACCGGCGGTCGTAGCCGATCACCACCTCGCGGCTGGTTAAGCCCTGCGGGGCTGCATGGGCGAGTTCTTGGGCTGCCGCTGCCGCCACGGGCAGTAGCCGCTCCACCGTGATGTCGACGCCCAGCACTCCCCGCCAGCCATCCGTGCCGAAGGCAATCGGACTGGCCTCCAGGGACAGGGGGGCAGAGGCCATGGGTGGGGTATGCCGTTGCCTGGCAATTCTGCGCCCTAGCGTCGTGCCAATGCCGGTGGCTGCTTGAGCGCTCCTCCCCTTACCGATCGGTTGCTGCGTAGTTGGCTGCGCTGCCGGCGCCGGGCCTGGCTTGATCAATGGGGTGATCCCAATGTCCGCCAGTGGAATGCCCACCGCGCCCTCGCTCTGAGCGATCAGTTGAGGAGTTTTCAGAGCTTGCTGCCCCAGCGGCCGGCCCACGGCGAGGCCGGTTGTGCCGCAGGTGCCCCTGGGGTGGTGGGGCTGCGTTTGAAAGCCCAAGGCCCCCAGGCCAGCCAGCTGGAAGCCCATCCCGCCTTGTTGGAGCGCGTGGCGGGGGCTAGCCGCTGGGGCAAGTTCGCCTACCGGCCCGTGCTGGCCCGCCAGGGTCGTCGTCTGACGCGGGAGCATCGTCTGGTGCTCGCCCTCTGGGGCCGCTTGCTCGCAGGCCATCAACAGGCGGCCGTGCCCCAGGCCCTGGTGGTGGCAGGCGAGGGCCGCAGCCTGCAACGGGAGCGGTTGTCGTTGTCGGTGGGGCTGCAGCACCAGCTCGATCAGAGCCTCGAGCGGCTCCAGGCTGATTTGGGGCAGTCAACGCCCCCAGCGTTGGTGAGTGATCGCAAAAAGTGCACCCTCTGCAGTTGGCGGGGCTTGTGTGATCAAGAAGCGGCGGCTTCGGGTCACCTCAGTGAAGTGAGCGGCATCGGCGCCAAACGGCGGGAGCTGCTGCTGGAGCTCGGCATCAGCAACCTGGCTGATTTGGCCGCTCGTGATCCCGCCCGGCTGGCGGACCAATTGGAGGTGCATGGCGAGCAGCACCGGGAGATCGCGGCCCAGCTCGTGGGCCAGGCCCAGGTGCAGCAGTCGGGGGAGCCGCTGTGCCTCGATGGCGGCCCGGCGTTGCCCGAGTTGGCGCAGGCGCCCGGCGTGATCCTCTACGACATCGAATCCGACCCCGATGCTCGGGATGATTTCCTGCATGGGTTTGTGGTGGTGGAGAGGGGCTCCGACGGCAGCTGGCCGATGGATCTCAGCTCCAGTCGGTATCAGCCCTTGCTGGCCCTGTTTGAGCACGGCGAGGCCCGGCTGTGGCAGCGTTTAAGTCGGTTTTTGGCGCGCTACCCCACCTGGCCGCTGCTCCATTACGGCGAAACCGAAGCCCTTGGCCTGGTGCGCTTGGCTCGGCGTCAGGGGGCGTCGGAGGCTGAGATTGAGCGCCTGGTGGTTCGCCTGGTGGATGTGCATGCCCGCTTGAAGCGCCACTGGCGGTTGCCGGTGAGTAGTTATGGGCTCAAGGCCGTGGCCAGTTGGCTTGGCTTTGCCTGGAGCCAAAAAGGGGTGGATGGGGCCCGTTGCCTGCTCTGGTGGCGGCAATGGCGGCAGTGGCGCCACGAGCCTGGACCCCGTGGCCGAGCCAGTCGCCATCACCTGGCACGGATTTTTATCTACAACCGCGATGACAGCTACGCCACCTGGGCGGTGGCTCGCTGGTTGTTGGATGGCTCAGGCTCTCGCCCCGACTCCCTTTCAGGCCCTGACGCTGCTTCCAGGGGGCGCTGAAAAACGCTCGGGCAGGGAGAGGGTGGCCTCCAAAGCTGGGTTCGCAACGGCTGGGTTGGTCTCTTCGGCTGGGTTGCTCTCTTCGGCCAGCAGGGTGGCTTGATCCAGGGCCGGGCGCCGAATCAGGGCCAGGCCGATGCCGCTGCCGTCATCCAGTTCCAGGCTGGACGTGATCAGGCCTGCCTTGCTGCCATCTGGGCCAACGAGGCGCGTGCCCGCCGCCAGGGGCGTGGCGGCGCACCAACGCCGCAGCTGCTGTTTCACGCCGTCGTAGGTGGCCAGTTTGGCCAGGGTCTCCTGGCCGAGGTAGCAGCCTTTGTTCAGGCTCACCCGATCGGCCAGGCCCAGCTCGAAAGGGTTGGTGTCGTCGTTGAGTTCGCCAGGCGCGGCAGGGATTCCTTGTTGCAGACGCCAGCGTTCCCGGTCGCTGGTGGCCAGGGCAGGGCATGCAACGAGCCAACTGGGCATTGGAGCGTTCGCCAGCCGCAGCACCTGGTTCCCCAGCAGCCAGCTGCTGCCTTCCTCCAGGCGCAGCCATTGGCCGGAAGGGCTGGATGGCCACGGGGCTGGGGCGGGCCCCACCGGTGTGGAGAGCCAGCCAGGCTGCAGAGGGGACAGCCGCACCTGATCGGCAGGGAAGAGCACGCGATCGAGGGCTTGGCGGATGCTG
>CAYFKI010000018.1:0-12443 GCA_964343525.1 uncultured Cyanobium sp. | reverse complement strand
CTGGAATAGGGCGATTGGGCGGCCCCAAGTTCCTGGCGCAGCAGGTTGATCACCAGCACATCGGGCTGGGCCATCAGCTCCCTCAAGGGTGCTTTGGCGGCCTCCTGCAGCTGCTCATCGGCATCGAGCACGAGCACCCAGTCCCCCTGCACATGCTGGAGGGCTTGGTTGCGCGCTGGCGCGAAATCCCCTGGCCAGGCCATGGTGTGCACCACGGCGCCGCAGCGCTCTGCGATCGCCACCGTGGCATCGCGGGAGCCGGTGTCGAGCAGCACCATCTCATCCACAAAGCCCTTCACCGAGGCCAGGCAGGCCTCCAGCCGCTCGGCCTCATCCCGCACGATCATCGAGAGGCTGAGCATCGGGCCTTGGTGGCGCGCCGTCGGGGCTGGGCCATCCTCACCTGATCGCCAGCCGCTGTCTGCATCCAGGCCGCCTTCAATCGGTGAAGCCAGAACCGGAGCCATGGGCAGCGAACCCCAGCCATTGGAGTGCCTCTGCTTGGGCTAAGGGCATCTGCCCTGGGCTGTAAACCGCCGCCAGGCCGGGTTCGGCGGTGAGCTCGGGTTGCAGGCTCTCCCAGAGATAGGGGCTGCCGTACACGACCACCCCCGCCAGCCGCTGGAGTTGCCGCAGTTGGCGGATCGCCTGGGGCCAGGGTTCGCTGGCGCCGGCGCTGCCGCGAAAGGGATTGCCCCGTACAAACAGCTGCAGCAGCACTGGCCCTGGCGGCAGCTTGCTCAGTTCCAGGGGCGCCTCCGGTGCATCGCTCCAGGGGGAGGGGCTGCGGGCTTCCACCAGGCAGGTGCGGTAGCCCCTGGCTTCCGGCAGCACCACAGCTGGTGCAGTGAGCGGCAAGAAGGGGGCCGCCAGGGCGTTGTCGCAGCGGATCAGGTTGACGCCGCAGGGGGGCAACGATGGCGTGGCATGGATCTGGCTGGGTGACGCCCCGGCGGGGCCCAGCACTTGCAGGCTGGCTTGCACCAGCTCCAGCTCCAGGGCCCGATCTGGATGGGCAGCGCGCTCAGGGGCTGCATCTGCGGCGCCCAGGCTGGCTTGGGCCAGGGCTTGCCGTCGCCGCTCCGCAGAACGCTCCAGCTGGGCTTGGCTGAGCCGCCCGCTGCTAACGGCTTCAGCAATGGCCTTGAGGGCCAGGTGGGCATCGGCTGGCATCAGCACCAGATCCGCCCCCGCTTCCAGTGCCAACACGGCGGCCTCGCCGGCGCCGTAGTGCCCAGCGATCGCCTCCATCACCAGGGCATCGGTCACGATCAGGCCGTTAAAACCCAGCTCCTTACGCAGCAATCCCGTGAGCACCGCCCGCGAAAGGGTGGCGGGCCGCTCCTGATCAAGGGCCGTGAGCATCAGGTGGGCCGTCATCACAGCGGCCACGCCTGCGGCGATGGCGGCCCGAAAGGGCGGCAACTCGATGGCGTCGAGGCGGGTGCGGCCGTGGCGGATCAGGGGCAATTCCAGGTGGGAATCGCTGCTGGTGTCGCCATGGCCCGGGAAGTGTTTGGCGCAGGCCAGCACCCCTTCTGCCTGGACGCCGCGGGTGAAGGCCGCGGCCAAGGCGCTCACAGCCTCCGGCGTTTCACCCCAGGCCCGCACGTTGATCACTGGATTGGCGGGGTTGTTGTTCACATCGCAGACGGGCCCGAGCACCCAGTTCAGGCCGATGGCGCGGGCATCGCGACCGGTGCAGCGGCCGTAGCGCTCGGCGAGGGCGATGGCCCGCTCGGGATCGCGCCCGTGCAGTTGGCCCAGGGCCAGGGGCGGCACCAGCCAGCTGGCGCCCTCAAAGCGCTGGCCCACCCCCTCCTCCACATCGGCGCACAGCAGTAGCTCCTGGCCGGCCCAGCGGCGCAATTGCTGGCTGCGCAGGAGCACTTCCGGGGCGCTGCCCCCCAGCAGGATCACGCCGCCCACCCCCAGCTGGAGCAGGTGTTGGAGTTCGGCGTTGGGGAGTTCCCAGCGGGGATAGCGGCGTTGGTGATCCGTGAGGAAGCCGCTGGCCCGCACCACCAACAGTTCGGCGATCAGGGGCTCCAGATCTGCACTCACAGCGGCCTAGAGATCACTGCTTTCGGCCGGTTCCCCTTTGTCTTGGCGTTCGCGCTCGAGCTGGTTGAGCAGGCCCAGCACGCTGGTGCCGCGCTCGATGCCCCGATCCAGCACAAACAACAGTTCTGGGGTGCGGCGCATTTTGAGGCGCCGCCCCAGCTCGCCTTTCACAAAGGGGGTGGCCGATTTCAGGCCAGCCATCGCCTGGGAGCGGTCGTCCTCACTGCCGAACACGCTCACAAAAATCTTGCAGTGCTGGAGGTCGCCCGCCACCTCCACATTGGTGACACTCACCATGCCCTGGCTCACCCGTTCGTCCTTGATGCCTCCGATGAGCAGCTCGCTGATTTCGCGACGAATCAGGGAGGCCACGCGCTCCACCCTTCGGCTCTGGGCCATGGCTACGCCACCGGTGTTGGATTCACCATCGCATGCAGGATCAGCCCCAGGCTCACCATGCCGCTGATGCCGGCGCCAATCAGGGCGACGGCCGTGACCGGGTTGCGACCCCGTGCGGCCAGGGGTTCGAACACCGAGTTGGCCACGCCCAGGCCAAAGGCCACCAGATAGCGCGGGTAGCGCGTCACGTTCAGGAAAAAGTCCTTCATCGGGGCGGGCAGGCGCTGGAGCAGATCGTGCTGGCTACTCTGCCCGCCAGAGCCGGCGATGTCGATGCAGCTGCACCAGTTTCGCCACTCGGCCTTCTGCGAGAAGGTGCGGCTGGTGCTGGCGGTGAAGGGCCTCGACTACACCGCGGTGGAGGTCACCCCCGGCGTGGGTCAGGTGGCGTTGTTTCGGTTGTCGGGCCAGCGCCAGGTGCCCGTGCTTGTGGATGGGGCTGACGTGATCGCCGACTCCAGTGCCATCGCCTTGTATCTGGAGGCCAAACAGCCCTCCCCAGCACTGCTCCCCAGTGATCCCCTGGAGCGGGCCCGGGTGCTTTTGCTCGAAGACTGGGCCGACACGGCCCTTGCAGCTGGCTGCCGCTTGGCTTTGGTGCAGGCTGCGGCCTCCGATCCAATCCTGCGCTCGGCCCTGCTGCCCGATGCCACCCCCGATCCCCTGCGGCAGTTGGTGAGCGCGCTCCCCTCAGGGGTGCTGGGCGCCGTGGGCGATGCGGTGGGCGGACTGGTCGGCATCACGGGCGGACTGAGCGAGCGCCAGCGCCTCCAAACCAACCTGGAACAGTTGGCGGCCCTGACCTCTGCCAGTCCCTATCTGGTGGGTTCGGCCTTGAGCCTGGCGGACCTGGCCGTGGCGGCCCAGTTGAGTTTGCTCTCCTTCCCCGCCAGCAGCGGTGCTCCCTTGGCTGGATGCGGGGTGAGCGGCCTTGCCGACCATCCCCTGTTGCAGCCGCTGTTCAACTGGCGGGATCGGATCCTGGTCCAGGCGTTGTCGGGCTGAGTGGCGTCAGGTTGGTTGGAGTCGCGCTGATTGGAGTTGAGCTGATTGGTTCCAGTACCAGTTGAAAGTGGTGGGGATTGGTGGCGGAGGCCTTGAGGCCCTCGCTCGGTGAGGCATAGGTGGCCTGCCATTGGTCGGCCGTGATCCGGCCATCGGTTTGCAGCTCATAGCGGCTGAGGGTTTCCACCCGGCTGAGCCGCGGATCACCGGGGCCGTGCAGCACCTGCAGGGCCAATTCATCGGCCTCAAAGCGCGTGGGGCTGGGCTGCTGCTGGCGGCGGCCCACCACGGTGGATTCGAGCGTGAGGGTGAGGCCCGGTTTGGGCATGAGCCGGGCCAGCTGGCGATTGGGGTTGGCGGGATCGTTGTCGACGCCCTGCAGCTGGGGGCCGAGTAAGGCGGTGCCGATGGCCTGGGCATTGAAGGCCCGATCCCCCACGATGGCCCCCCTGGCGTTGGCTTCAAATCGCACCGTGTAATCGGGGGCATCGCTGTGCACCTGCCAGGTGCCGGCAAACCAGGCCGGGTAGGTGAGATCCCGCCGCCCTGGAGGTTGGAGGGGCGCGGGCAGGCTCCACTGCGGCCATTCCTGGGCCCGTTGGCTGAGCAGGGTGGGGGCCGCCTGGGCTGGCAGCACGCCCACCGCCAACATTCCCACCATCAGCATTCCCGCCAGCAGCATCCCCGCCATCAGCAGGTTGACCAGCCGGGCCGGCCCAGGCGCCAGGATTGGCGAGGTTGTGCTGGGCGCCATGTCGGATCCCCTGCTGCGGGAACTCGATCATTACGTGGTGCTGGAGCCATCGGCCAGGGAGCGGATCCTGCCGGCGGCGGAAACCCTGGCGTGGTTGGCGGCCCATCTGCAGGCGCTGGCTGTGGTGCCGGCCGATCTGGCGGCCTTGGCCACACCCCAGGAGCGGGCTGAGCGGTTGCTGGCCACCGCCTGTGAGTTGGAGCTGGAGCCTGGGCTGGCGATCCAGTGGTTTGCCGTGCGACTGGAGCCGCCCGGCAGCCGCCCTAGTTCAGCGACTGGGTGATGTTTCCATCGGCGTCACGCAGCACCAATTCGCCTGGCGTTGGCGCCTCCGCCTGCTGCTTGAGAATCGACGGCAGCGCTTCCAGCACCTTTTGGGCCACCTGCTCGGGTGGTTCGCCCTGTTGCTGGATTCGGAGATCGGCCTGGGCGTAGAGCGGTTGGCGTTCGCTGAGCAGCTGGCCCAGGCGGCTGGCTGGATCGGGATGCTGCATCAACGGCCGCGGCGTGGGATCGGCGCTAAGACGATCCAACAGCAAGTCGAGCGGGGCATCGAGCCACACCACCACCCCCTGCCGCAGATGGCCCCAGTTCTCAGGCCGGGTCACCACACCACCGCCGGTGGCCACCACCAGGGAATGCCAGCTGGCGATTTGATCGAGGACTGCCGTCTCCAGGGAACGGAAGCCGGCTTCGCCATCACGGGCAAAAATCTCAGCAATGGAGCACCCGGCGGCCTGCTCCACCGTCTGGTCGGCATCCACAACCCGGTAGCCCAGGGCCTCGGCCAGCGGCTGGGCTACGGCGCTTTTGCCCGTTGCCATCATCCCCACCAAATAGAGGTTCAGGCCTTGCAGGCGCTGGGCCAGGGCGTGGTGGCTGGGCTGGGCCATGGGGCGTGCGCCACGACAGCAGACTCCGTTTCTAGGATGCTGGGCCATCCAGGGTTGCCCATGCCAAGCCAAGCCCTACGCGGCAAGCAGGGCCTCAACGGCAGCCATGGCCACGGCCGCCCCTGTGTGATCACCCGTCGCGCCACCTTCAGCGCCAGCCACCTCTACTGGCTTCCTGAGCTGAGCGATGACGAGAACCGGGCCCGGTTCGGAGCCTGCAGCCAGGCCCCTGGCCACGGCCACAACTATGAGCTGGTGGTGGCGATGGCCGGCCCGCTCGATGCCGACGGCATGGTGCTCAATCTTTCTGATGTGAAGCACGCCATTCGCGCCGAGGTGACGGACCAACTGGATTTCCGCTGCCTCAATGGGCTGTGGCCGGAATTCGACCTTGATCAGCCCTCGGCCTGCTTGCCCACCACGGAGGCCCTGGCCCAGGCGATCTGGCGTCGCCTGGCTCCCAAGCTGCCCCTGGTGGGCCTCCGCCTGTTTGAAACCTCCACCCTCTGGGCCGACGTGCTGGCCGATTCCATGGAAGCCTTTCTCACGATCCGTACCCATTTCGCTGCCGCCCACCGCCTGGCCCGCGCCGAGCTCTCCCAGCAGGAGAACGAGGCGATTTATGGCAAATGCGCCCGGCCGAATGGCCATGGCCACAACTACCTGCTCGATGTGACCGTGCGCGGCTCCATTGATCCCCGCACCGGCATGGTGTGTGATCTGGCTGCCCTGCAGCAGCTGGTGGACGACCTGGTGGTCGAACCCTTTGATCACACCTTCCTCAACAAGGACGTGGCCTTTTTTGCCACCTGTGTGCCCACGGCCGAGAACATCGCCCTGCACATCGCCGACCTGCTCAGCGCCCCAATCGCCGCCACCGGGGCTCGCCTGCACAAGGTGCGCCTCCAGGAAAGCCCCAACAACGCGGCTGAAGTGTTTGCCGAGTCGCCCCAGCTGGAGATGGTGCCCGCTGCCCTGGAGGCCCTGGTCGCCGGTTGAGGGCCTTGCCCCTGAGCCAGGCTCTGCCAGAGCTGCGGCTGGTCTTGGCGGTCAGCCTGGATGGCCGTTTGGCACCTGCAGGCGGAGGGCCGGCCCAGCTGGGCGGTACGGGGGATCGCAGGGTCTTGGAGGAGGCGCTCGCCTGGGCCGATGGTTGTTTGATTGGGGCAGAAACCCTTCGCCTCCACGGCAGCACCTGCCTCATTCATGGGGCTGATCTGTTGGCCGATCGCGAGCAGTTGGGGCGTTCGCCCCAACCCAAGGCTCTGGTGGTGAGTGGATCGGGCCAAATCCCATTGACGTTGCCGTTTTTCCAGCAGCCCCTGGAGCGTTGGCTCCTCAGCGGGGCCCCGGCTGATTCCCCCCAACCCATGGGTTTTCACCAGATCTGGTCACTGGCCCCCTGGCCCGAGCTGCTGGCTGCGTTGGCTGCGGCTGGTCTTGGCCGGCTTGTGGTGCTGGGGGGCGCGCGCTTGGCCGGCAGTTTGTTGGCTGAAGCGCTGATCGATGAATTGCAACTCACCGTTTGCCCCCAGCTCCTGGGGGGAAGTCATGGGTGGGTGCCCTGGCAGCAAGCTGCTCTGGCATCGAGCTGGCAGTTGCTGGAGCAGCGACCCTTGGCGGGCGATGAGCTGATGCTGCGGTATCGCCGCAGCTAGGGCAGCTCAGGGACGCACTTTGTTGAAGGTTTGGGCGAGCTCCCGCAACGGCACCTCCTTGAGGCTGTCGGCGGGTAGGCCCAGCATTTTGGCCAGGCAGCGTTTCACCACGCTTTCGCTGGCGTTGCCGAAGCTCCCGCGCAGCACGTCGGCCATCACCTCCAGGCCCTGGCCGGTGGCGTCGGTTTCCTCCACCAGGCAGGCGCTGGTGGGTTTGGCCAGCTGTTGGCACGGCTCCTCCAGCTTGGCTTCCAGCGTGGGCTGGCCCCCGGAGGCCGTGTCGACACAGAGCTTGGCGAGCTTGGATTCCAGCTTGGGCCGCATCAATTGCAGCAGTGGCAGCAGCAGACCCGCCCGGGCCGGGGATTGCAGTGTTCCGGCAACAATCCCCAGGGCGGCCCAGCCCCCTATCAGCCAGCGCAAACCAACGGGCATGCCGATCGGGGCACCAAGGCGCGAACACTCTGGTTAGTTTTGCCTGGCGCCGTTGCTGCAAGCCGTTGCTCCAGGCCCATGGCTGAGTTGCAGGCGCGCTGGCACCAGGCGATGGCCGCGTTCGACGAGGCCCAATGGGATCGGCTGGTGGGTGCGGAACTGCCGTTTTTCCGCTGGCGCTGGCTCCATCACCTGGAGGCCAGCGGCAGCATCGTGCCAAGCCAGGGCTGGCAGAGCTGCCATCTGGGCCTTTGGCGCGGCGACACCTTGGTGGCGGCTGCCCCGCTGTACCTCAAGGGTCACAGCTACGGCGAATTTGTCTTTGATCAGAGCTTTGCCCAGCTCGCTGGCCAGCTGGGCTTGCGCTACTACCCCAAGCTCGTGGGCATGAGCCCGCTGAGTCCGGTGCAGGGCTACCGGTTTCTGGTCGCTGCGGGGGAAGATCCCGCTGCGCTCACGGCGTTGCTGCTGGATCAGATCGAGGCCTTTTGCCGCCAACACGCCATCTTGAGCTGCAATTTTCTCTACGCCGATCCGCGCTGGGGGGCGCTTGTGGAGGCGGCCGGTTGGGCGCCCTGGGTCAATCAGCAGAGCCAATGGACCAATCCGGGTTGCCGCTCGTTTGACGATTACCTGGCCAGTTTCAATGCCAACCAGCGCCGCAACATCAAGCGGGAACGCAAGGCCGTTGGGGCCGCGGGGCTTCAGGTAACGCCTCTGGTGGGGGAAGCGATTCCGGCGGCGATGGTGGATCGGATGCACGATTTCTACGCCCAGCACTGCAGTCGCTGGGGCCCGTGGGGCAGCAAATACCTCAGCCAGGCTTTTTTTGAGGCGGCTGCCCGTGATCTGCGCTCCCATCTGGTGCTGTTCAGCGCCCACCGGGGGGACCCAATCGAGCCGGTGGCGATGTCGCTCTGCGTGCACACCGAGGAGCAGCTCTGGGGCCGCTATTGGGGTAGTGATGAAGCGATCGATTGCCTCCATTTCGAGGTCTGTTACTACGCCCCGATTGACTGGGCCATCGGCCGCGGCATCCGCCGTTTTGATCCCGGTGCCGGGGGCAGTCACAAACGCAGACGAGGTTTTGTGGCCGAACCCCGCACCAGCCTGCACCGTTGGTTCGACCCCCGCTTCGACACCATCCTCCGGCGTTGGTTGCCCGAGGCCAACAGCCACATGGCGTTGGAGATTGAGGCGGTGAATGCGGAGCTCCCTTTCACGGCTGCCTACGATCCGCCCCATGCCCCCATCCCAGCCAGCGACCACCCATCCGACCCGTCAGGCCCTCGATGACCAGCTCTCCCAGCGCTTCATCGCCCTGGATCCGGCCGGTTATTTCCTGATCAAGCTGGATGCCTCAGCCGCCGAACTGGTGGTGGAGCACTACGCCAATGGCCTTGATGAACGGGGCCTGGCCACCGATCCGGATACCGGTGAGGTGTTGAGCTGCAAGGGCTCTGGGCCGCGCAGCCCCCTGGCTGTCTATCGGGGCTCCAGCGCCAAAGCCGTGGGCATTGCGCTCACCGAGGGGCCAGGCCCCCATCCCCTCACCCGCCTCGACCATGCCCTCTACCTGGGGCGTGAGCTGCAGAAGGCGGAGTGGTGCCTGGAGCAGGGGCTGGATTACATCCAGGATTAGGCCGGCTGCAGGCTGCGGCTTTCAACTGCGGCCGTTTTTGGGGGCTCAGGCGGCAGGTTGGCGAGTTGCTCTTGGATTTCGCGGCGCACGATGGCGCGGTATTCCAGGAAGTGTTCGTTGTGGGCCAGGATCGAGACAAAGCCCTTGAACCGCTTGGGGTTGTGACGGGCCATGCCGGCGAGAGCATTCCAAAAGCGCCAGCGGGTGTTGCGTTTGATGCCTTGACGCCAGATCACGATGGCGAGGGCCCGAAGGTCCACCCAGTCGATGGCAGTGTCGCCTTGACGGTTGCCTGGGATTAGGAATTGTTTGTAGCGCAGGGGCGGAAGTTTGAGGAAGTAGCTGTAGACGCGATCGATGTAGGCATTGGGTTCGTAAAGGGCTGCAAAGGCATCCACGTATTCGTTGGCGATATCCCGAATCGGCCTGGTGGGAACAAAATTGAGCAGGTTGGTCTGGTTCACCCCTTTGGCGGCGGCAGTGGCTTGGATCAGCCGCTCTTCTTTCTCAAGCCGATACCAGAGCGCTGTGTTGGGAAGGGCTTGCAGCATCCCCATCATGGCGTGGGGGATCCCTGTGCGACTCACGAATTCCACAATCCGGTTGCCGGCACCTTGTTTTTCGCCATCGAAGCCGATGATGAATCCCGCCATCACCCTGAGGCCATAGGACGTAATTTTGTTGACCGAATCCTCCAGTGAGCTGCGGGTGTTTTGCAGTTTTCCTGCCGTCGCCAGACTCGCTTCATCTGGGGTTTCAATGCCGAGAAAAACGCTCTCAAATCGGGATTCCACCATCATCTCCATCAGCTCATCGTCCGCGGCCAGATCCACCGAGGCTTCAGTGGCGAAACTGAAGGGATAGCCGTGGTCGATTTGCCACTGCTTCAGCAAGGGAAGGAGCAACTTCACGTTGCGTTTGTTGCCGATGAAATTGTCATCGACAAGAAACACCGAGCGCCGCCACCCCAGGTCGTAGAGGGTCTGCAGTTCGGCGATCAGTTGGGCTGGGTTTTTGGTGCGCGGTTTGCGCCCGTAGAGCACGATGATGTCGCAGAACTCGCACTGAAACGGGCAGCCCCTCGAGAACTGCACCGACATCTCTGAATAGGCCCCCAGCTCGAGCAGATCGAAGCGGGGAATGGGGGTGCCGGTCACATCGGGTTTGACCCCTTCGGCGCTGAATCGCCCGCCCGCTTCACCCCTCTCCAGGGCTTCAATGAACAGGGGCAAGGTGATTTCACCCTCATCCAGCACTTTGAAATCGGCCAGATCCAGCTCGGGCGCATCCGGGGTGGAACTGGCAAACGGGCCTCCCACGGCGACGGGGATGCCGAGGGCTTTGGCTTTGGCGATCTGCACAGCCATGTCGGCTTTCTGCACGATCATTCCCGAGATCACCACCAGCTCGGCCCAGGCCCACTCGGCTTCGGTGACCTCGCGCACATTGCGATCCACCAGCTTCAACTCCCAGTGCTGGGGAAGCAGGGCCGCCACGGTCACCATCCCCAAGGGCGGTAGGAGAACCTTGCGGTTCACCAATTCGAGGATTTTTTCGTAGCTCCAGAAGGTTTTTGGAAATTCTGGGTAAATCAGCAGGGTGCGCATCAGGAGCTGGAATCGAGTGGTCGAACCAGATCGCTTGCGCGGCCCCTGGAAAGGCTTGAACTGATAACAATTGGACCGACAACAACCTTAGGCGGTTGGCTTGGGCGCTTGTTGGTCGTGGTTTCTGCTGTAATGGCAGTCCACTGAGAACTGGATGGCTATGGGCGTTGCGATCTACCTGGGTCTGGTGGGTGGTGGCCTCACCGCAGCCGTCTTGGCTTCGCTGGTTTTGCGCGGCATCAAGCTGATCTGATTCCGGCTGACCCCAGCCGCAGGTTTCTTTGGCTGAGCAGCTCCCAGAGTCCCCAGGCTGTGCCGAGGGATCCCAGCACCACAAAGCTGGGCCAGAGTCCTGTTTTGAGGCTGAGTCCCGCGGCCACCATGCCGCTGAGGCCGCCGCCACCAAGGAAGGCGATCTGCCCGAGGCCCGCCATCCTGCCGCGCAGTACCTGGGGTGCGTGCACCTGAAGGATGAGGTTGGTGCCGGAGAGCAGGCAGGCGGTGCCGGCCCCGATCCCAAAGGCCATCGCCAGCCCCCAGAGCGCGTGGGGGTAGATCCCGAGGCCGATCTGGGCGAGTCCACTCAGCACGGTGCTGCCGCCCAGCAGCAGGGCTGGCCGTTGGCTCAAGGGCACAGACCGCCGTTGCAGCCACACCCCGCCGCTGATACTGCCGGCGGCAATCACGCTGGTGAACAGCCCGAGGGCCTGGGGGCTGGGCCCCAGTAGCTCGCTGGCCATCAACGGGGCCAGACCCGGATGGAAGAACCCCACCAGGCAGGCCAGGGCGCAAAACACCAACACGTGGCGCAAGCCCGCTCCGCCCCCTCGCCAGGCGGCGCCAAGGCTCGCCTGTTGGCCCCGCTGGCTGCGTTGTTCGGCCTGGCGGTTGGGGGCCATCAACCACAGCAAGGTGCCAATCGGCACCAAATAGCTGGCCGCATCCAGGGCCAGGGCCGCCAGGGCTCCCGTGGTGGCCAGCAGCAGGCCGCCGATTGGAGGGCCCACCAATTTCGCCACGTTGAACACCACCGAAAAGCTGGTGAGGTACGAACCGAGCTGGTCGGAATCGTCCACCAGAAGGGCGCAGTACTTGTTGCGGGCCGTGAGCTCATAGGCGCTGGCCACCCCCACCCCCAGGGTGCTGGCAAGGAGTAGCCCGGCCTGCAGCCCCCCGTGGCTGATGGGGATGGCCACGGCAGCGAGCACCGCCGCCACAAACAGGCCCCATTGGGCCCGAATCAGCACCCCTTCGCTGCCGAGTCGATCGGTGAGCACGCCGGCCCAACCACTTACCACCAGGGTGGGCAGGGTGAGCATGGCGAAGTGCAGGGCCAGTAGCAGGGGGTTGTGGTTGCCATGCAACAGCAGCCAGCCTTTGGCGGTGAGCCCAGCAAAGGATCCGGCGGTGCTCAGGCCGGAGGCCACCAAAAAGGTGGTCCGCTGGTGACGGGTTAGGCGTTGGCGCAGCCCGCCCAGGGCCTGGCGGAGCCGTGCCATCGGGCGGCCGATGGGCTTCAAGCGGAGGTGCGCCGGCTGGCGAGGACTCCCTCCACCATGGCCTTCGCTCCCACCACTTCGCCAATCAGGTCATAGGTATCGGCGGCCGTGATCCGAACCGGCACCATCGTTCCGGGGGCGGCGCACAGGCCCCCTTCGCCGGGCATCACCCGCACTTCCCCATCCACCTCGGGGGCATAGCGGCTGCAGCGACCCAGCATCTCGCCCGTGCTGGGGTTCTCTTGCTCGATCAACACATCCACAATGCGCCCCACCCAGCAGGCGTTGCGCTCAGCGGCGATCGGTTGTTGGAGGGCCATCAGCCGGTCTTTGCGCTCTTGGGCTACCGCCGCCGGCACCGGATTCGGCAAGTCGGCGGCTGGGGTGCCGTCCTCTGGGGAAAAGGTGAACACCCCCACGTGGTCAAACCGCTGTTCCGCCACAAAATCGAGCAGGTGCTGGAAGTGCTGCTCGGTTTCTCCCGGGA